>NZ_JBHVKW010000038.1:0-64597 GCF_042797905.1 Amycolatopsis sp. NPDC057786 | reverse complement strand
GCCCCCTTACTTGCGCCTGGCGCAAGTAAGGGGGCCTTCATGTACTCGGCACGGACTTGGGCGACCTCAGGCGCGGCCGGTCAGGGTCGTCCACGGGACGTGCACGGTCACCCGTTCCCGGAGCTGTTCGTTCATCAGCCACAGTTCCCCCGTCGCAGGCCAGTACGACAGGTTCTGCGAGTTCACCGGCGCGCGGCCGCTCAGCCTCGACGTCGAGGTACCGCCGACGCCGCCGTGCAGGCACGACGGATGGTCCCCCGCCACCCCGGCGTACTCGGGGCACACGCCGGTCATCACGAAATACCCGTTGCGCGCCACCGCTCCCTGCATGCCCCACACCGGCGACACGAAGCCCTCCTTCGCGTGCACGGTGCCATCGGCGGACACCTTGGGCAGGCCGGTCGCGCGGTCGAACGGCCACCGCAGCACCCGGCCGCCCGCCGCGTTCGGGATGTGCTCCGCGGTCACGATCGAGCCGTCACTGTGGTCGAACGACATCGTCGCGAGACACGGCCGCGTGCCGGGGGCGTTGGTGCAGGCGCCGCCGCCGGGGTACCAGTACGCGCCGATCTGCGGCATCGCGTAGTCGTAGAACGCCGCGTGGTACTTGCCGTCCGGACCCTTGCCGACGACGCCGGAGCTGTCGTCGACCTTCCAGAAGTGCGTGGTGTCGAAGACCCGCACCACTCCCCCGGTGGTCGCGACGAACAGCCGGTTCCCGATCCACGTCATGCCGTGCCCATGTCCTTGCACGACGGCGAAATTGTCGTTCGACGTCGGTTCGACGAGCAGCACGTGCCGATATCCGAGCCCGGTCGCGTCCACGAAGGACAGACGAACCATGGTGTCGCCCGGGGTGTGCCAGGACGTCGCCACGACCCGTTTGCCGCCGACCTTCCCGGTCGCCGCGTCCGCGTCGCCGGAACCGGTCAGTCCCTGCGGGATCCAGTCGTTGGTCCTGTCGTCGTTCGCGTCCTCCCAGCAGAACCCGGCCGGTTTCAGCGCCGTCGCGAGATACGTGGCGTGGCACAACGGCCGCGCCTTCCGGTTGGCCGCCGCCAGGATGTCCGGCAGGCCCTTCGGCGGAAGGTGTTTCTCCAGCGCGGCGATCCGGGCGCCGTAGGTGGCGAAGGTCGAGCCGGACGTCCACCGGAAGCCGTCGACCGTGGCCGCGTCCATCTTCGGGAACGCGGCCGCGGCCGAAGCGACCCCGGGGATGAGCCCGAACACCAGCAGGAGTGCGGCGAGAAGTCCCAGCCTCTTCATACCCGCGAGCCTCCCGGTCGCGCGCATACTTTCGATACAAACCGTGTCAGGACACCGAAAGCCCGCGCTCGGCCAGGGATTCCTCGACCCGTAACCGTTCGATCTCCCGCTCGAAACCCTCCGGCAGCGTGTCCAGCCGGTGGCCGACCTCGACCTCCCGGCAGGCTTGGACGAGCAACGCGTCGTACGCCTGCCTGGTGCCGTACCGGCGGACGGCGGAGGCCCCGGGCGGGAGTTCCGCCAGCAGCCGGTGCACCCGGCGGAGATCGGCGGCGAGTTTCTCGATGGGTGGCCCGATCGGGGTGTCCGGTTCACGGCGCCGCCGCCACCGGCGCACCAAGGCGGGGACCTTCAACGCGCACCAGAAAAGCACCGAAGGCGCCACGGCGACAACGGCGTACAGCGTGACGGGCCCGATGGCCATGGCTCATGGTAATCCCTCGCGGAGCAGCGGAACACGGTGAGCGCGCGGGTCGCGCGGCTCACCGTCGTCCTCGGCGTCCTGCGGGTGCTGGCCTCACTCTGACCGGCGGCGCTGCTTGCGGGCGCGTTCGGCGAACAGCAGCCCCACGCCCGCGGCCGCCATCAGCGCGCTCACCACCACGTGCATCCCGGACGGGAGCAGGTGGAGCTGCACGAACCAGCTCGGGTCGGTGCTGCCCAGCAGCCGGTTGATCAGCCCGCCCCCGCCCTGCACGAGCAGCAGGATTCCCAGTAGTTCGATCATCGTCGAGCCCCTTCCTTGACGCTCTCGTCCTTGGGTGAGAGCTCCTGCCACAGCGGCCCGGTGGCGAACCAGATGGCCGTCACGACCCCCAGCCGCGGCAGCCAGCCCCACAACGGGTCCACCTGCTCGGTGTCGCCGACCATGAAGATCAGCAGGAGCAGGACCCCAGCGGCCAGCCCGCAGGCCAGCACGCATTTGACCCAGTCACGCCATTCGGCGCGCGCCTTCTCTCTGCCCCTCGGCTTGGGCGGCGGTGGCGGCCCGCCCGCGAACCGGTGCGCGAACCGCACGTCGGCCCACTTGATCATCGAATGCCCGAACACGACGCTGAAGCCCAGGTACACCGCGGCCAGTCCGTGCACGAAGTTCGCCGTGGCGCCGTTGCGCAGGTCGATCACCGTCGCGGCCAGCACGAAGAGGTCGATCACCGGGGTCAGGAGCAGCAGCACGACGCTGGTCCGCTTCAGCTTGAGCAGATAGCGGGCCACGAGGCCGGCGACGATGGCGACCCAGAAACCGATCTCCCCGCCGGCGATCACCGCCGCCATCGGGTTTTCCGCGATGAAGTCCCAGATCTTGTTCACTCCGTAAGCCTCGCCGACCGCACCGGTCCTCCGCGTCGGCGTACGGCACGAGATCACCGTCATCAGTTCGTAGGACCCCGCGGCCCGTCCCCGTGTGCTGGGATGGGACGGTGCCCACGCTCGTCCCGCGGCTGAACCACCTCGCCGAATGGAAACAGGACCTCGTCATCGCCTTCGGCACGTGGGCCCTCGGCGTACTGGTCTACGTGAGCGGGATGCAGCTGCTGCTGGCGGGCCCCGACAACACGCCACTGTGGATCCGGCTGAGCGAGCTGACCGTGCTGTGCGGCCTGGAGATGTTGCGCCGCAAGGTCCCGCTGGCGCTGCTCTGCGCGCTGGTCGTGCTCGCCGTGGACGTCGCGTTCGGCCCGTCGCTCCCGATCCTCATCGTCTTCACCGACTTCCTGTACGCGACGACGCTCTACGGCTCGCGGCGCGTCAGCAGGGTGATGATCGGCGTCGCCGCGATCGGGACGCTCGCGGTGGTCTGCCTGGCGCTCGTCTTCTCCGCGCAGTGGCGCACGGCGATCCTCGCCGCGTTCGCCCTCCTGCCGTTCCTGGTCACGCCCGTGTGGTGGGCGGCCAACGTGCGCCAGCAGCGGGACATCGCCGACAGCGAACGGGCCAACGCGGTCCAGCTGGCCACGATCGGCGAACTGGACCGGAAGGCCGCCGTCGCGGGGGAACGCTCGAAGATGGCGCGGGATCTGCACGACGTCATCGCCGGGCATCTCTCGGCGATCGCGATCCAGTCCGAGGCCGCGCTGTCGATGGCCACCGCCGACCCGAAACTGTCCAGGAAGGTCCTGGAATCGGTGCGGGAGAACAGTGTGAGCGCGCTGGACGAGATGCGCGCGATGATCGGGCTGCTGCGCGCCGACACCGAGATCGAGCCGACCGCGCCCGCCCGGCTGGCCGAACTGTCCAAACTGGTCGAATCGGCGCGGGCGAGCGGGCTGACGGTCGAGGTCGGTTCCGTACCGGACCGGTCCGGCCGCCTGCCCGCCGCGGTCGACCTGACCGCGTACCGGATCGCGCAGGAGGCGCTGACCAACGCGGTGAAACACGCTCCCGGCGGGCGGGCCGTCCTCGACATCCGCGCGAGCGGCGGCATACTCACCGTCGAGGTGCGTAACGATCTTCAGCCGGGTCGCCCTGGCGACGGCGGGACCGGGCTCGGCCTGCTGAACATGCGGGAACGCGCCGCCGCGGTGGGCGGCACACTCGCCGCCGGACCGTCCGGCGGCGGCTGGCTGGTCCGTGCCGAACTGCCTCTGGAGGGGTCTTGACCATCAAAGTCCTGGTCGCCGACGACCACGGCGCGATCCGTGCCGGGTTGATGATGATCCTCGGCAACGCCGAAGGCATCGAGGTGGTCGGCGAAGCGGCGGACGGCGCCACCGCCGTCCGCCAGGCGAAGGCGCTGAAACCGGACGTCGTGCTGATGGACGTGCGCATGCCCGGCGTCGACGGCATCGCCGCCACGCGGGAGCTGACCGCGGAGGGGCTGTGCGAAGTCCTCGTGCTGACCACCTTCGATCTCGACGAGTACGTCCACGCCGCGCTGCGGGCGGGCGCGGCCGGGTTCCTGCTGAAGTCGGTCGAAGCGTCGCGGCTTATCGAGGCGGTGAAACTGGTCGCGGCGGGCGAAGGAGTGCTCGCCCCGCAGGTCACACGGAAGCTGATCGCCGCCTTCGCCGCCGGGACCCGCGAGCCTTCGCTGGCCCCCGACGGGCTCTCCGACTTGACCGAACGCGAGCGCGAAGTGCTGGCGTGCCTGGGCGGTGGCCTGTCCAACGCGCAGATCGGGACCCGGCTGCACATCGGCGAGACCACGGTGAAGACGCACGTGTCCCGCGTGCTGACGAAGCTGGACCTGCGGTCGCGGGTGCAGGCGGCGATCCTCGCGCAGGAGAACGGCGTCGTACTGGAGGGGTGAACTCCCACCGATCTGCGAGGTGGACGGCGATCTTCTAGCGTGACCCTTCATGCGGCGAACTCTGGACGTGGACGAAGTCCTGAAACGGCAGGCTTCCGGTGAGCTGAAGCGCCGCCTGCACGGGCGCGACCTGATCGGGTTCGGGGTCGGCATCATCATCGGCACCGGGATCTTCACCCTCGCCGGGGTCGAGGCGAAATCCCACGCGGGCCCGTCGGTCACGTTGTCGTTCGTGCTCGGCGCCGTCGTGGCCGGGATGGCCGCCCTCTGTTACGCCGAACTCGCCTCCAGCGTGCCGACGGCGGGAAGTGCCTATACCTACGCCTTCGCCACCCTCGGCGAGACCTTCGCCTGGATCATCGGCTGGGATCTGCTGCTCGAATTCGCCCTCGGTGCCGCCGTCGTGTCGCGCGGCTGGTCCGGCTATCTCGCGAATCTGATGGGGCTCTCGCCCGAGTGGTTCGGCGAGGACGCGAAGGTGAACATAGGCGCGGTCGCGATCATCGCCGTGCTGACCGTGATCGCCGTCCTCGGGATCAAGGAATCGGCGCGGGTGACGAATCTGCTCGTGCTGGTCAAGGTCGCGGTCTGCGTGCTGATCCTCGCGGTCGGCGTGTTCTACATCCGCGGCGAGAACCTCACGCCGTTCATCCCGCCGGCCCAGGCGCCGACGGAGACGGCCGGGACGCTGCACCAGCCGATCGTGCAAGCCGCGCTCGGGCTCGAACAGTCCGTCTACGGGATCGCCGGGATGGTGACGGCCGCCGCCGTCGTCTTCTTCGCCTACACCGGTTTCGAGGCGCTCGCCAACCTCGGCGAGGAGACCGTGAACCCGAAACGCGATCTGCGCGTCGGCATCCTCGGCGCGCTCGGCGTCTGCGCGCTGCTCTACATCGGCGTCTCGCTGGTGCTGACCGGGATGGTGCCGTACACCGAGATCGACGCGGGCGCCCCGCTCGCCGACGCCTTCGACCGCGTCGGGCAGCACTGGGTGGGCGCGCTGATCTCGCTCGGCGCGGTCACCGGGCTGACGTCGGTGATGATGGTGGAACTGGTGACGATCGGCCGGATCGGGTTCGCGATGGGCCGCGACGGCCTGCTGCCGAAGAAGTTCGGCACGGCGCATCCGCGCTGGGGCACCCCGCACCGGATGACCATCGCCGGCGCGGTGCTGATCGCGGCGCTGGCCGCGTTCGTGCCGATCTCCGAACTCGCCGACATGGTCAGCATCGGCGCGCTGTCGGCGATGATCATCGTCGCGGTGGCCGTCCCGGTGCTGCGGAAACGCCGTCCGGACCTGGAACGCCCGTTCACCGTGCCGTTTTCGCCGTACCTGCCCATCGCCGCGGCGCTGGCGTGTTTCTACCTGATGCTGAACCTGGACGTGATGACGTGGCTGCGGTTCGCCGCGTGGCTGCTGCTCGGCCTGCTGATCTATCTCTTCTACGGGCGCACGCATTCCCGGTTCGCGAAGGACGACCTCAGCTCCACAGACCGGCCGTCGTGATCGCGGCGACGGCGGCCTCGGCGTCGCCGTCGTCGACCACGACCAGCATCCGCTTCAGCGCGGCGGCCACCCATTCCACCGGCTGGTCGTGCAACCCGTTGTCCCCCAAGGACGGATAACCGTCCATAATGGACACCAGGGTCCCTTCGGCGCCGATCCGCATCCCGGCGGCCAGCACGTGGTGCGCGGCGGACGGGCGCCAGCGGGACGACCACAGCGGCGGGATCCCCGTGTCGAGGTAGTCGAGCAGCGCCCGCGCCGGCGTGTCGTGCGCGCCGAATTCGGCGGGATCGACCTCAGCGATCAACGCGACTCGCGGCAGATGCCACAGCCCGGCCAGGAGCATGAACAACGACTGCGGTGCCCAGTTCCCGCTGGCGGACACGGCGGCGAGCCGTCCGCCCGACAGCGCCCCGATCGCCCGGGACAGGCCTTCGGTCGTGGTGCCGGACAGCGCCGCGACCTCGTCCTGTCCCGCGACGTCGAACCCCGCCGCGCGCAGGGCGGCCAGTGCCGTGAACGGCCCGGCTTGCCCGTCCTTCTGCGGGAGTTCGGCCCGCGCGACGGCGACGAGATGCTCGCCGCCGGGGAGCCAGCGCCGCCCGGACAGCCCCGTCCGGTCGCCGTCGATTCCGGAGGACATCAGTCTTCGAAGGTCCACGACTGCATGATGAACGGCCCGTCGTTCGACGCCCCGGCCGAAGTGTAGGTCGCCAGGGCGGCCTTGTTGTCCGTTTCGACCCCGACCCACATCCCCCGGCAACCGCGCTCCCGCGCGATCCCGGCCAGCGCGTCGACGAGGTCCCGGCCGATGCCACGCCGCTGGTAGTCCGGGCTGACGTCGAGTTCGTTGAGGAACATCTCGGTGCCCTTGTCCGGATGCGTCACCTCGGTGCCGGTGATCATCCCCGCGGGTTCGCCGTCCTCGTAGGCGATCAGGAGATGGTTCTCCGCCCCCGCCAGGAACTTCTCGGACGCCTCCCGCTGCGCGGGTCCGTCGAACAGATGCTGAGCGGCGACGACCTCCTCGACGGTGACTGCCCGCCGGATCTCGGCCACGTGTCCTCCCGGTGTTCGCAACGCCACAGGCTGGTCAGTATCCCGCTCAGGGAGGCGCCGGGCCATCACGTTTCCCCGGCGACCGCAGCGCGACCCCGGCGACGACGGCCAGGGTGCCGATCGCCTCGGGCAGGGTCGGGACCTGCCGGAGCCACAGAAAGCCGACCAGCCCCGCCGTGACCGGCAGCAACGCGAGCAGCAGCGCGAACCGCGCCCGCCCGGCCTTGCGCAGGACCACTTGGTCGAGCGCGTACGGCACGACGGTCGAGAGCACCCCCACTCCGATGCCCAGCAGCAGCAAACGTGGCGAACCCCACACCGCGCCGGTGCCGAGCGCCAGCGGGGACAGCACCACGGTGCCCACGGCGAACCCGACGGCCAGCCCGTCGATCCCGTTCCCGCCGACCGCGACCCGCTTCCCGAGCAGGATGTACCCGGCCCAGGCGGCCGCCGCGCCGAGCGCGAACAGCACGCCGAGCAGGCTGCCTTCGAGCCGCACGTCGGCGATGGCGACCACCCCGGCCGCCACCAGCAGCAGCGCGAAGATGTCACGGCGCGTGCGCGAACCGAACGCCGCCACCACCACGGGCCCGGCGAACTCGAGGGCGACCGCGGTGCCCAGCGGCAGCCGCGCGATCGCCTCGTAGAAGAGCACGTTCATCCCGGCGGTGACGATGCCGAAGGCACCCGCGAGCAGGAACGCGCGCCCGGTCCACGCCGAGCGGGGTGGCCTGCGCCACGCCAGGAGGACCACCGCCGCCCCGAGACAGCGGAGCCAGGCCACCCCCGCGGGGGAGGCGACCGAAAAGAGACCTACGGCGATGGCCGCACCGGCGTACATGGAAATTCCGCTGAGAACGAACAAGACCGGCGACGGCACGCTCGGAAGACGGTTCCGGACGACTGCGATACCCACCCCCGCATGGTGCCTGACGTGGGAAAAGACGGTTCAGCGGGGAGTCATCTCCCACGTTGCGTGATTACGCTACGGCATCCGAGGTAATTACCAGTGACAAATGAGACACCCGCACGGGAACACTTGCGGGTCGCCAAACGTCTGGAAGAGTGGAAGCACGAACACGGCGGGGCCGGGAACGAACGTTGCCGGCATCAGTGCCGAAGTGGTCGTAGCTGGATCGATGGCACCGGGCCACCGGTGCCGGGACGGAGGGAGACTCCAATGACTTCACCGACGCTCACCCGCCCCGAACTGACCGCTGCCGACCGATGCGACCGGTGTGGAGCTGCAGCCCAGGTTCGAGCCATTCTCAGCACCGGTGGCGAGTTGCTCTTCTGTGGTCACCACGCCCGCGCACACGAGACGAAGCTCAAGGAAATGTCCGCGGACATTCAGCGGTAGCCCACCAGTCCACGACCACCCGGCGGCCGGCCGCTCCTCGCAGGGGAGCGCGCCGGCCGCCCTGTTTTTGCCCTGGTGCCTCGCGCCCCATGTCCCGAAGGTGCCCTTGAGGGCCTTCAACGTCTCAAAGGGCCCCTTCGGGACATACGTCTTCCAAAAACATACAGACAGAATGTATGTTACCCGTATGACGACCAGCAACCTTCTCGGCGAGGTACACGTGGCGGACCTCGGCAGCGCCCGCATCCGCTACCGCGACCGCGGCGAAGGCCCTCCCGTGGTCTTCGTGCACGGGCTGCTGACCAACGGCCTGCTCTGGCGCAAGGTGGCGCCCGCGGTCGCCGGCGCCGGCTTCCGCTGCCTCACCCCGGACTGGCCGCTGGGGTCGCACGAGATCCCGGTCCCGAACGCCGATCTGAGCCCGCCAGGGGTCGCCGCGCTCATCGCGCGGTTCCTCGAAGTGCTCGACCTGACCGACGTCACCGTGGTCGCGAACGACACCGGCGGCGCGCTCACGCAACTGCTCATGACCACGAACCCGGAACGGGTGGGCCGGGTCGTGCTGACCCCGTCGGACTCCTTCGAACGCTTCCTGCCGCCGCTGTTCGCGGGGCTGAGCACGCTGGCGCGGATCCCCGGCGGCGTCGGGCCGATGGTCCAGGCGCTGCGCTGGCGGTGGCTGCTGAAGACGACGGACTTCCTCTGGCTGGCCAAACACCCGGTGCCGGACCACATCCTCGACGCGTATCTGCTGCCCAGCAGGCGGAGCGCGAAGATCCGCGACGATCTGCGCCGGTTCACGGCGAGTGTCGACAAGCGGTACACACTGACCGCCGCCGAGCGGCTGCCCGCGTTCACCAAGCCCGTGCTGCTGGCCTGGGCGCCCGAAGACCGGCACTTCCCGCTGTGGCTGGGCCGCAAGCTCGCCGGGGTCCTGCCGAACGCCGAACTGAAGACGATCGAGGACTCCTACGCCTTCGTGCCGGAGGACCAGCCGGAGCGGCTGAGCGGCATGATGGTGGAATTCCTGCGTGCCCACGCCACGACGTAGCCAGACCGAACGATCGCACTCGACGCAGGCCGCGTTGATCGCGGCGGCGCGGACGTTGTTCGCCGAACAGGGTTACGCCGCCGTACCCGCCGACGAGATCGTCCGGGCGGCGGGCGTCACCCGCGGCGCGCTGTATCACCACTTCGGGGACAAACAGGGCTTGTTCCGGGCCGTGATCGAGCAGATCGAAACCGAGATCACCGAGGAGCTGAAGACCGTCCTGCGCGCCACGGACGACCCGTGGGCCGGGGCGCTCGGCGTGCTGAGCCGGTTCCTGGACCTGTGCCTGCGGCCCGAGGTGGTGCGGATCGCGCTCACGGACGCCGTCGCCGTCCTCGGCTGGCAGGAATGGCGTGAGCTGGAGGCCCGGTACGGGCTGGGCCTGATCACGGAGATCCTGGAGTCCGCGGCGGCGGACGGGCTGCTGATCGACGCGCCGATCCCGGAACTGGCGCAACTGGCGCTGAGCGCCTGCGCGGAGGCGGCGCTGATGATCGCGCACGCCGAAGACCGCACCGCCGCCAAGGAGAAGTCCCTCGCCGCACTGGTGGCCCTGCTGTCCGGCCTCGTGAAAGACCGCATTTAGTCCTCTGAACGCGGTCGTCGCGTGTGCAAGGACCGCATCCAGAGGACTAAATGCGCGCTAAACGGTGTCCAGGATCATCTCGAAGGCCGCCTCCGCGGCACCCAGCAGCTTCACGTCCGCCCCGAGCGCCGAACTCACGATCTGCGTCCCGCCCACGGCCCGGCTGACCAGGCTCCGCCGCCGCACCTCGGCCGCCACCGACTTCACGACCGAGTCGGGCAGCACGGTGAGCAGGTCGCCCAGGACGACCAGCTGCGGGCCGAGCAGGTTGACCACGTTCACCAGGCCCAGCGTCAGCCATTCCGCGAACTCCGAAAGCCGCTCCTCGGCCGCGCGCGGATCCCGGCCCAGTTCGCGCAGTTCGAACAGGATCGCCCCGCGCGGGGTGTCCTCGGGCAGGTCGAGCGCGCGGCACAGCGCCGCCTCGCCGACCTCGGTCTCCCAGCAGCCGCTGGACCCGCAATAACAAGGACGCCCGCCCGGCCGGATCGCCATATGCCCGATCTCGCCGACGTAGCCCGCGCCGCCGCGCAGCGACGAACCGTCCGCGATGATCCCTCCCCCGACACCGACGTCGGCGGAGACGTACACGGCGTCGGAAGAGCCCCGCGCGGCGCCGCGCAGGTGTTCGGCGATGGCGCCGAGTTCGGCGTCATTGCCGACCAGGACGGGGATGCGCAGCACACCGCCGAGCCGTTCCCCCAGCGCGACATCCGTCCAGCGCAGGTTGGGCGCCTCATGAACGTGCCCGTCGGCCCGGCGGACGACGCCGGGTACGGACACCCCCGCGGCGATCGGCTGCACACCGAGGTCGCCCGCCAGCACGGTGGTCGACTCGATCACGTGCGTGATCACCTCGTCGGCCTCCCGCATCCGGCCGTGGAGGTTCCAGCTGTTGCGCCCGAGGATCTGGCCGCCGAACCCGACCAGCGCGATCGCCACGTGTTCGACCTGGAGGTCGACCGCGAGCACCACCGCCGCGTGCGGCTGCGGCAGGACCAGGAGCGAGGGGCGGCCCGCCCCTCGTCCCGGCCTCGGGACCCGCTCCTCGACGACACCCGCTTCCGCGAGGCCGTCGACGAGGGTCTTGATGGTGCTGCGGTTGAGCCCCAGCTCGGTGGCGAGGGTCGCCCTGGTGCTCGGGCCGCTGACGTGCAGCAACCGGAGCAAGGTCGTGCGGTTGTGCCTGCGCACCTCGTCTGGTCGTGCAACGGGTGTGCTGGTCACGGACTTCATCATTCCATGCGGACTCAGCGCGGCGACGCAGCCGCGCGGCGACGGGACAGCGCGTCCACCGTCGCGGCGAGAAGCAGCACCAGACCGGTGACGATGTTGACCACCGCCGCCGACTGCTTCAGCAGGCCGAGCGCGTTCTCCACGACCGCCAGCACGAGGCCACCGATCACCGCGTCGACGACCCGGCCCTTGCCGCCGAACAACGAGGTACCACCGATGACGGCGGCGCCGACCGCGAACAGCAGCGTGTTGAGACCACCGGCCTGCGGGTCGACCGAACCGACCTTCGACGAGTAGACGATCGCGCCGACCGCCGCCACCGCCGAGCAGATGACGAACACCGAAGCGCGGATCTTCTCGACGTTGATCCCGGCACGCCGGGCCGCCTCGCGGTTGCCGCCGACGGCGTAGATGTGGCGGCCGTACTGGGTGCGGTTGAGCACGTAGGTGCCGAGCACCAGCAGGCCGAGCACGATCGGCACGACGTACGGGACACCCGAAATGACGATGTTCGGGTTCGGCGCGCGGTTCAGCGTCAGCAGATAGGTCGCGATCGCGGCGACCACGGCGATCGCGCCGACCTTGAACAGCACCATCGGGGTCGGCTGGGTGACCAGGCCTCGTTTGAGCCGCGAGAAGTGCTGCCCCAGTGTCACCGCCGCGAATCCACCGGCGGCGACCAGGAAGAGGATCCAGCTGCCCACAGTGGACAGATTGCCGTTGGCGACCTTGAACAGGACGTCCGAGGTGCTGATGCCGAGCGTGCCGCCCTCACCGATGAACTGGAGGATGACCCCTTGCCAGGCCAGGAAGAGCGCCAGCGTCACCACGAACGAGGGCATCCCGATCTTGGAGACGAGGAAGCCGGTCAGGACACCGATCGCGCCACCGACGCTGATCGCGAGCAGCATCTCGATCCACGGGTTGGCCGCGGTTCCCGAGAGCACGAGTGCGATGGCGAGCACGGCGAACCCGACGCCCGCCCAGATCCGCAGGACCACGCCGAGCAGCGCGGCGATCGCGAGCACCACCAGGAACGCGATGAACACGCCGTTCCCCATGCCGCCCAACAGGTTCCCGTTGCGCACGTAGTGCATCGCCAGCACCGCGGCGGTGACACCGGACGCGGTACCCGCGGACAGGTCGATCTCGCCGAGCAGCAGCACGAACACGATGCCCATCGCGATGATCGCCTTGCCGGCGCCCTGTGCCATCAGGTTCGCGATGTTGTTCATCGTCAGGAAGGTGTCCGACAGCGAGGCGAACACGATCACCAGCACGAGCAGGCCGAGCAGCGCCGGGAGCGAACCCAGCTGTCCCGCCTTGAGCCGGGAGAAGTAGTCGCCGACGGCCTCGCGGGTCGACATCGATGTCGTGTCGATGCCGAAGTCCGTGATGGCCGCCGACGGGTTGAGCGCGGCGGCCGCCGACTTGCCCCCCTCCGGCGAGGCGGGCTTTGCAGGTGTCTCAGTCATTTCCGGTTCTTTCTCGCCTCGGGTCAGAGGACGGCGGCTTCGGGGCGGGCAAGGCCGAGGTCGCCGGAGCGACCGGCGGTGATCAGTTCCACGACCTGGCCGTGGGTGACGTCCTTGGTGTGCACCTCGGCGACGAGACGGCCGAGGTAGAGCACCGCGATACGGTCGGCGACCTCGAAGACGTCGGCCATGTTGTGGCTGATCAGCACCACGCCGAGGCCCTGTTCGGCGAGGCGGCGGACGAGGTCGAGCACCTGACGGGTCTGCGCGACACCGAGCGCGGCGGTCGGCTCGTCGAGGAGGACGACCTTCGAGTCCCACAGCACGGATTTGGCGATCGCGACGGTTTGCCGCTGCCCGCCCGAGAGGGCCGAAACGGGCGTACGGACCGATTTCACGGTGCGGACCGACAGCGACGCGAGCGTCTCGCGGGCGGCCTTCTCCATGCTGGCCTCGTCGAGCAGCCATTTGCTGCCGCGTTCCCGGCCGAGGAACATGTTCTGCACGATGTCGAGGTTCTCGGCCAGCGCGAGATCCTGATAGACGACCTCGATCCCCAGATCCGCGGCGTCGCGCGGGCCGTGGATGTTCACCTGCTTGCCCTGGAACGTCACCGTTCCCGAGTCGTAGCCGTGGATCCCGGCGATCGATTTGACCAAAGTGGACTTACCGGCACCGTTGTCACCGACCAGCGCGGTGACCTCGCCGGCGCGCACGTTGAAGTCCACGTCGTGGAGGACGTGGACCGGCCCGAAGCTCTTGTTGAGCTGCTTCAGTTCGAGGATGGGTTCACTCATGGGGTACTCCCGGCTGGGTACCGGGCCGGCGCGCTCCGTCGGGGGAACGCACCGGCCCGGTCGTCTGGATTAACGGGTCAGGAGATACCGAGCTGCGTGCACGCCGCGGCCAGGTCGCCGCCGCAGATCTCGGCGGCCTTGACGTAGCCCTGCGTCACGACCTCCTTGACACCGTCCTTGGTGGTCAGCTTCGGCTCGAGGAGCACGGACTTGACCTCGCGGTTGCCCTTCGGGTCCTTCGCCTTGCCGGTGGCCAGCGCGTCGGCGCCCGCCTTGTCGCCCTTGGCCAGCAGCACGGCGAGCTTCGCCGCGGCTTCGGCCTCTTCCTTGATCGGCTTGAAGACGGTCATGTACTGGTCGCCGCGCAGGATCGCCATGAGGCCGTCCGCGGTGGCGTCCTGGCCGGTGACCGGGACCTTGCCGTTGAGGCCGTTCTTCTTCAGCACGGTGATGACCGCGCCGGCGAGACCGTCGTTCGCGGCGACGACGCCGTCGACCTTGCCCTTGTTGTCGGTCAGGATCTGCTCGAAGGTCTGGCCGCCCTTCTGGTTGTCCCAGTTGTCGATGGCCTGCTCGCGCACGAGCTTCAGGTCACCGCTGGCGAACTTCGGCTGCAGCACGGACTTCTGGCCGTTGGCGAACAGCGTCGCGTTGTTGTCGGTCGGGGCGCCCTCGATCATGACGACCTCGGCGCCCTTCTTGTCCTTCAGCGCGTCGGCGAGACCCTGGCCCTGCAGCTGGCCGACCTTCTCGTTGTCGAACGAGACGTAGTAGTCGGAGCTGCCACCGAGGTTGAGGCGGTCGTAGTCGATCGTCGGGATGCCCGCGGCCTGCGCCTTGCGGGCGACCGCCGCGCCGACCTCGCCGTTGATGGCGGCGATGATCAGGACCTTGACGTTCTGCGCGATCATGCCGTCGGCCAGGGTGGTGAACTTCTGGACGTCGCCCTGCGCGTTCTGGACGTCGGCGTCGAAGCCCGCGTCCTTGAGCGCCTTGGTCAGGAACGGCTTGTCGAAGGACTCCCAGCGCGCCGAGGTGGCGGTCTCCGGCAGGATGACGCCGACTTTGCCACCGGCGGCGGCACCGCCCGGGGCGGGGGCGGACTGCGAGGAGTTGCCGCTGCCCGAGTCGGCGGTGTTGGCGCCACAGGCGGAGAGCACCAGGCCGGCGCCCACCGTCGCGGCGAGGAGGGTAAGGGTTCTGCTGCGCATCCTCGTTCCTTCCGGATCTTGCTCGCGGGCGGCGATCCTGGAGGACCGGTCGCACCATCGCGCATATGTTGTGGGCGACAACATATGCCGCCGAACGGGTTTCGCGGAAGACGGCTGAATCGATTAAGCCTCATCAAATGGACACGGTTTGGCAACGTGGCCGTAGCAAGACGTATGGAGTCTAGGTGCGCTGACAGTGTGACCGCCACCACTCACTCAGCGTGGTCGGCGCTGTTGATCACCCCCAGGCCCGGATGCAATGAACGGTCCTTTCCTTGCGAAATTTGCAAGGAAAGGACCGTTCATAGCGCTTGGTACGAAGGTGCTACCAAGAACGCAGGGTGACGATCCGCTCTTCGAGTTGCTCCACCGAGGCCATCGCGGTCGGCGGGCCGCCGCAGACCCGGCGCAGTTCGTTGTGGATCGCGCCGTGCGGCTTCTTCGTCCGGTGGTGGTGCACGCCCACCAGCGCGTTCAGCTCCTTGCGCAGGCTGCCGAGCCGCTCGCTGACCGACTGCGGCCGCGCGACCGGGGCGGCCTCCTCGGCCTTGGGCTTGCGCCGCTTCTCGTCGGAGAGCTGCTCCTCCTGCCGCTTCCGCAGCAGGGCACGGACCTGGTCCGGCTCCAGCAGCCCGGGCAGGCCGAGGTACTCCTGCTCCTCGTCGGAACCGGAGAACACCGCGGTGCCGAAGGAGTTGCCGTCGTAGATGACCTGGTCGAGCTCGGCGGAGGCACCCAGCGAGGTGAACGCCTTCTCCTCCTCGCCCGGCTCGTCCTCGGTGCGGTTGGCCTGGGCCAAGAGCTCGTCGTCCCAGCCCTCCTTCTCGCGGTG
Organism: Amycolatopsis sp. NPDC057786; assembly: GCF_042797905.1. NCBI lineage: Bacteria > Bacillati > Actinomycetota > Actinomycetes > Pseudonocardiales > Pseudonocardiaceae > Amycolatopsis > Amycolatopsis sp. NPDC057786. The sequence goes on along the minus strand of NZ_JBHVKW010000038.1, from coordinate 48,967 downwards.
CGGCTTGCCGAGGACGTGGTCGCGCTGCGCCTCCAGCTCACTGGCCAGTTCCAGCAGCACCGGCACGCTCGGCAGGAAGACCGAAGCGGTCTCGCCGGGTTTGCGCGAACGCACGTACCGGCCGATGGCCTGCGCGAAGAACAGCGGGGTCGACGCGCTCGTGGCGTAGACGCCGACGGCCAGCCGGGGCACGTCGACGCCTTCGGACACCATGCGGACCGCGACCAGCCACCGGTCGGTCGAATCGGAGAACTCCTTGATCCGCCCGGACGCCTTGGGATCGTCGGAGAGGACGACCGTCGGGGTCTGGCCGGAGATGCGCTCCAGGATCTTGGCGTAGGCACGCGCCGAATCCTGGTCGGTGGCGATCACCAGGCCGCCCGCGTCCGGGATGCCGTTGGCGCGAAGCTGTGCGAGACGCGTGTCCGCGGCCTGCAGCACCGACGGGATCCACTCGCCTGCCGGATCGAGCGCCGTGCGCCAGGCACGCGCGTTCTGTTCCGCGGTCAGCGGCTCGCCCAGCCGCGCGGTGAACTCCTCCCCCGCGCTCGTGCGCCAGGAGGCCTCGCCGGAGTAGGCGAGGAAGACGACCGGCCGGACCACACCGTCGGCGAGCGCGTCGGCGTAGCCGTAGGCATGGTCGGCCTTGCTGCGCTGGAAACCCGAGCCGTCGGCCTCGTAGGTGACGAACGGGATCGGCGAGTCGTCGCTGCGGAACGGGGTCCCGGTCAGCGCGAGACGGCGGACGGCGGGCGTGAACGCCTCACGGATCGCGTCACCCCAGGACTTCGCGTCACCGCCGTGGTGGATCTCGTCCAGGATGACCAGGGTCTTGCGGTTCTCGGTGCGCACCCGGTGCAGCGTCGGATGCGCGGCGACCTGCGCGTAGGTCAGCGCGACACCTTGGTAGTCACGCGAGGTGACCCCGGTGCCGTTGCGGAAGTTCGAGTCGATCGCGATACCCGCGGCCGCGGCCGAGGCCGCCCACTGGTGCTTCAGGTGTTCCGTCGGCGCGACGATGGTGATCCGCTCGACGGTCCGGTCGCTCAGCAGCTCGGCGGCGATCCGGAGACCGAACACCGTCTTGCCCGCGCCCGGCGTCGCGACGGCCAGGAAGTCCTGCGGTTTCTTCGTGAGGTACTTCGTCAGCGCTCGTCGCTGCCAGGCACGCAGCGGGCGCGCGGTGCTGTCCTTCGCCGCGGGAGGCGCGCCCAGCTCGCCCCGATCGCGTTCAACCGTTTCCGCCATGCCGGTCCCCTCCTCCCACATCCGAAAACACCTGGTCATCCGCCTTGTCACAAGCGAAAACCCCCACTTGGGTATCCGGCCGCGACGCCGGCGCCTGAGGTGAGGGCACTCCGAGGAGCCTACCTCGCGGGCCCGTGGAACGCCTGAAGCGCCACCCCCGTTGTCGGGTTACTCACCCGAAAACCCAGGGGCGGCGAGCCGAATCGCGCGGCATGGACCATGCTGGACACCGTCAAGGGCGCCCGGCGCCGTCGGAGGAGCTGCATGAGCGAGGAGAACGGCCGTCCGGACACGGCCGCCGAGGTCGCGAAGGGCCGCAGGGGGCCGTTGCGCCTGCTCAGCCGCACGCTCAGCAAGGCGTGGGACGGCAACATCTTCTCCGAGGCCGCCGAAGCCGCCTTCTGGCAGACACTCTCCCTGCCGCCACTGCTGCTGGGGCTCCTCGGTTGCCTCGGCTTCGTCGGCGACTGGTTCGGCCAGGAGGTCGTGACCGCGGTCCACGACCGGATCATCACCTTCAGCAAGACGATCTTCAGCGACAACGCCGTCCACGACATCATCGAGCCGACGGTCAACAGCATCCTGTTCGTCGGCAAGGGCGAGATCGTCTCCGTCGGCTTCCTGATCTCCCTGTGGGCGGGTTCGTCGGCGATGTCGTCGTTCGTCGACGCGATCACCGTCGCACACGACCAGTACGGCGTCCGCAACGACGTGTGGCAGCGGATCTTCGCGCTGCTGCTGTATCTGGCCGGGCTGGTCATCCTGGTGGTCGGGCTGCCGCTGCTGGCGATCGGGCCGGACCTGCTCCCCCAGTTCTTCCCCACCGACTGGCGCGGCACGGTGTCGTACTGGGTCGGCACGCTGTACTACCCGGTGCTGGCCGTGATGATCGTGCTCGCGCTGACGACGCTGTACAAGCTCGCCCTGCCGCGCAGGCTGCCCTGGCACCGGGGACTGCCGGGCGCGGTGCTCGCCATGGTCGTGTTCCTGCTGTCCAGTATCGGGCTGCGGATCTACCTGAACTGGATCACCAAGACCGGCTACACCTACGGCGCGCTCGCCGCGCCGATCGCGTTCCTGTTGCTGATGTTCTTCATCGGGCTCGCGGTGGTCGGCGGCGCGTACTTCAACAGCGCGATCCAGGAACTGTGGCCCGCCAAGGCGACGAAACGGCAGCGCCGGAAATGGCGGCGGCTGGAAATGGAGCGCGCGAACGAACGGATCCGCGCCGAAGAGGGTCGCAAACTGTGGGAACGGACGACGGTCCCGCTCCGCCGTCCCCGTCAGAACGGCGATTCCCCCGATGGTGACCCCGAACACGTGTCGGAACAATCGGTGAACGAAGAACCGCAGAGCGAAGCCGATTCGGTGACAGACCGGCGAAGTTGAGCGGGCCCTCATCCCGAAGTCGTACTCGGATTCCACCCGTGGTGTGAATCCACCCCACCCCCTCCCGTGAAAAGCTCGCGGCAACCCGCCCGTCCGAGCTATTTCCTGGGGGATACCGCCATGTCCACGCTGGCCAGACTGAGCCTGCGCAACCGAAGTCTCATCGGGCTGCTCGCCCTGGTGGTGATCGGCTTCGGCGCCTTCGCCCTGCCACAGCTGAAGCAGCAGCTGTTCCCGTCACTGCAGTTCCCGCAGGCGCAGATCATCACGCCGTACGCGGGCGCGTCGCCGGACGCGGTCGACCGGCAGGTCACCGAGCCGCTCGAAGGCGGGCTGCAGGGGTTGAAGGGCCTCGAAGAGCTGAGCTCGACGTCGTCGGAGGGGCTGTCGCGGATCACCGCGCAGTTCGAGTTCGGCACGGACATCGACGCGGCGGTCGGGCAGATCCAGCGCGTCGTCGACGGGCTGAAGGCACGGCTGCCGCAGAACAGCGAGCCGTCGGTTTCGGCGGGTTCCACCGACGATCTCCCGGTCGTGCTGCTCGCCGCCGGGACCACCGGTGACCCGCAGGCGCTCGCGCCGGCGCTGACCGGGGAGGTCGCGCCGGAACTGCGGAAGATCGACGGTGTCCGCGAGGTCGAGGTGACCGGCGCGCGGCAGCCGCGGGTGACCATCGCGCTGGACTACGCGAAGCTGGCCGCCGCGGGGGTCGACCCGTCGTCGATCGCCACCACCCTGCAGACCGCCGGTGCCGCCGTCCCGGCCGGGACGCTGACCGAAGGCGACAAGACGCTCACCGTCCAGGTCGGTGGCGGACCGACCACAGTGGACACGATCAAGAACCTCTACCTGACACCGGCTTCCCGTCCCGGGGCGCCGACGGGCAAGCCGGTGAAGCTCGGTGACGTCGCGGAGGTCCAGGCCGGGTTCGCGCCGCCGACGTCGATCACGCGCACCAACGGCAAACCGAGCCTCGGGCTCTCGATCACCATGGTGGAGAACGGGAACGCGGTCGCGATCTCGGAATCGGTGCGGGACAAGCTGCCCGAGCTGTCGAAGAAGATCGGCGCCGAGATGAGCGTCGTGTTCGATCAGGGCACCCCGGTCAAGGACGCGATCAGTGGCCTGACCACCGAAGGGCTGCTCGGGCTCGCGTTCGCGGTCGTGGTGATCCTGCTGTTCCTGATGTCGGTGCGCTCCACCCTGGTGACGGCGGTGTCGATCCCGCTTTCGGTGGTCGTGGCGCTGCTGGCGTTGTGGACCGGCGATCTGTCGCTGAACCTGCTCACCCTCGGCGCGCTCACCATCGCCATCGGGCGGGTGGTCGACGACTCGATCGTGGTGCTGGAGAACATCAAACGACATCTGGCGTACGGCGAGGAAAAGCAGCGCGCGGTCCTCGACGGCGTGCGCGAGGTCGCGGGCGCCGTGACGTCGTCGACCCTCACCACGGTGGCGGTGTTCCTGCCGATCGCCTTCGTGGGCGGGTTCGTCGGCGAGCTGTTCTCGCCGTTCGCGATCACGGTCACCGTGGCGCTGCTGGCGTCGCTCCTGGTTTCGCTGACGATCGTGCCGGTGCTCGCGTACTGGTTCCTCAAGCCGCCCAAAGCCCCGGCGAACGAACGCGAGGCCGAGCTCACGCGCCAGGCCGCCGAAGACAAGGAACGCCGCGGGCTGCTGCAGCGCGGGTACGTCCCGGTGATCCGGTTCGCCACGCGGCGTCGCGTCACCGTGGTACTGCTGGCGCTGATCATCTTCGGCGGCACGGTCGGGCTGGCCTCGCAGCTGAACACGAACTTCCTCGACCAGTCCGGCTCGACGACGCTGAGCCTTTCGCAGAAGCTGCCGCCCGGCACCAGTTCCGAGGCCAAGGAGAAGGCCGCCGGCGCGGTGGAGCAGGCGCTCGCCGCCGAACCCGCCGTCGAGACCTACCAGGTGAGCATCGGCGGGGGCGGCTTCTTCGGTGGCGGCGGGATGGCGACCAACATCCAGGTCACCGTCGCCAAGGACACCGACCTCGACGCGCTCTCCGAGCGGCTGCGGGGCAAGCTCGACAAGCCGGAACTCGGTGAGATCAAGATCGGCGCGGAGGCGAGCGGGTTCAACACGGACCAGGTCTCGATCACCGTCACCGCCCCCGACGAGGCCGCCTTGAAGCCGGCCGCCGAGCAGGTCCGCCAGGCGCTGTCCGGCGTTCCGGACCTGACCGAGGTGACCAGTGACCTCGCGCAGGGTTCGCCGCGCGTGCAGGTCGAGGTCGACGCCGCCAAGGCCGCGGCGAGCGGGCTTTCGGCGACCACGATCGGGCAGATCGCGAACCAGGCCATCGCCGGCCGCACGGTGACCCAGCTGCCGGTCGACGGTCAGCGCACGGACATCGTGCTGCGGGCGGGCACGGCCCCCGTGTCGGTCGACGCGGTCAAGGCCCTGCCGATCCCGAGCGCGACCGGCGTGGTGCGGCTCGACTCGGTCGCGAACGTGTCCACAGTGGACGGCCCGGCCGCGGTGCACCGCACCTCCGGCGAGCTGAGCACCACGGTCACCGCCAAGAACACCGGCGCGGACCTGGCCGCCACCACCCGGGCCATCCAGTCCAAATTGGACGGAATGACCTTCACCGGCGGCGCGGCGTACAAACTCGGCGGCGTCAGCGAAGACCAGCAGGAGGCTTTCGGGAACCTGTTCCTCGCGCTGCTGGCGGCGGTCGCGATCGTGTACCTGATCATGGTGGCGACGTTCCGCAGCCTGATCCAGCCGCTGATCCTGCTGGTGTCGATCCCGTTCGCGGCGACCGGCGCGATCGGGCTGCTGCTGGCCACCGGGACCGCGCTGGGCCTGCCCGCGCTGATCGGGATGCTGATGCTCGTCGGCATCGTGGTGACGAACGCGATCGTGCTGATCGACCTGATCAACCAGTACCGGGCTTCGGGGATGAGCGTCGCCGACGCCGTCGTCGAGGGCGGCAGGCGACGGTTGCGGCCGATCCTGATGACCGCGGCGGCGACCATCTTCGCGCTGGTCCCGATGGCGCTCGGGCTGACCGGGCAGGGCGGGTTCATCGGGCAGCCGCTGGCGATCGTGGTGATCGGCGGGCTGGTCAGCTCGACCCTGCTGACGCTGATCCTGGTGCCGACGCTGTACACGATGGTCGAGACGCGGAAAGAGAAGCGCCGCGTGAAGAAGGACGCCCGGCGATCTTCGGCCCCGGCCACCGAGACGCTGACCCCGGAGCCGGCCGCGTAGACCTGGGGGCGGGGGACGGAAGGTGCGCCGGGGCCGGGTGGGCGCCCGGCGCGCCTTCCACATTCAGTCGACCAACTGCGTAGGTGCGCCGTCAGGACCAAGTACGTGAAGGCCCCCTTCGCTGCGTCTAGCGCAGTGAAGGGGGCCTTCACGTACTTGTGGGTGCGAAATCGGCGCCTCTCCAGTCACATCGGTCACCCGAGCAACATCAGTAACCGTCCACAGTGGAGGCACCTCCTCGCCGAGCCCCGTAACCCGTAACTCGCGTGATCGAAGCCGTAACTCGCGTGATCAGACCAGGTACGCCTTCGATCACGCGAGTTACGCGTCTGATCACACGAGTTACGCGTCCGGTCACGCCTTCCGGAACCGCCAGGTCTTACTGTCGAACGCCACGCACCACGAAGGCGACAGCATGACGACCCGCAGGGTCCCGTCGGCGGCGACGTCGATGCCCTCGGTCTCGAAGTTCCCGCCGCACATGCTCTTCAGCGGCAGCTGCCCCAGCGACGTGACCCGCCCGGTCACGTCCGAACCGGACAGCGCGCCGGAAAGGTCGACCTGGAGCAGCGGCTTGGTGGTCCCGAACAGGGAGCCCTCGGGGTCGTCGGACGCGCACAGCAGCCGGGTCGCGGTGACGAAGTCGCAGCCCTGGATGTCGCGCACCGGCTTGTCGAGCCGGATCGCGGAGGCGTACGGCAGGTTCGCCGACGGGTTCGTGTGCGCGACGCCGGGCATCGGGTGCACGAGAAGCCGGTCCATCGTGCCCCACTCGCCCGCCACCATCCAGCGCGCGTCGGGGGTCACGGCGGCGAACGAGTTGTTGTTCGCCTCCCACGACTCCAGCGCGTGCGTGTAGTTCGCCCACGTCCCGTTGGGCGACTCGACGCGGAAGAGCTTCGCTCCCCTGTCGTCGCGCTGATACGGCTCGACGTACCAGCCCTGCGCGGAGCCAGGGTCGCCGACGTGGTTCCAGCCCTGAGACGACAGGTTCACGGGAACGGTCGCGATCCCGGTGTAGCGGTAGATCGTCCCGGACGGCCGTTCGATGGTGGCCAGTCCCTGGCCCTCGTCGAGCGGGCGGGCGTTGTCCGAGCCGACCGTTGTCCAGCCGGTGACGGCTTGGGCGGCGGCGGGTGAGAACACCGCGACCAACGCGGCGATGGCGAGCACGATCCCGGTTCTACGCATGAAGGCTCCGTCCCGGCGGGTTTTCGCTGGCGCGTACTGATTACCAGCGAAGACCGGGACGGGCAGCCGCCATGTGAAGGATTTTCAGATTTTGTCCGGTTTCGGACACCGGACGGCCAGGTGTCAGTCGCCCGGCTTGAGGCCGTCGTAGATCTTCTTGCAGTCCGGGCAGACCGGCGAACCGGGCTTCGCCGACTTCGTCACCGGGAAGACCTCACCGCACAGCGCCACCACGTGCGTGCCCATGACCGCGCTTTCGGCGATCTTGTTCTTGCGCACGTAGTGGAACATCTTCGGCGAATCGTCGTCGGTGCCGTCGGTGCCCTCGGGACGGGTATCCGGCTTCGGAAGGGTCTGTGTACTCACCCCTCCATTGTGCCCCAAATCCTCCTGCGCACACCGACGACCTGGCAGGATCTCGCCCATGTTCCAGAAGGTGCTCGCGACATTCGGCTCGGGCGGGGCGAAGATCGACGCCCGGCTGCTCGACCGCACTGTCTCCCCCGGCCGCCCGTTGCGCGGCGAGGTCCTGCTGCTCGGCGGCGAAGTCGATCAAGAGATCAACGGCCTCTCGGTGAAACTGCTCGCCAGGGTCACCCTCCCGGACGAACGCCGCCCCGGCGTCGAGGACCTCGAATTCGGCACCCAGCAGCTGGCGGGCAACGAGCGGATCGGGCCGGGACAGCAGGTCCGCATCCCGTTCGAGGTGGCCCTGCCCTGGGAGACGCCGATCTCCAGCGTCTTCGGCAAGCCACTGAACGGGATGGCCGTCGGCCTCCAGACCTGCCTCGACATCGCCAACTCCGTGACCGACCCGGTCGACGTCGACGGCGCCGCGATCGAGCCGCTGCCCGCGCAGAAACGGATCTTGGACGCCTTCAGCCGGATCGGCTTCGTCTTCCGCGAGGCCGTGCTGGAACGCGGCCGGATCAACGGCGCCGTCCAGCAGCTCCCGTTCTTCCAGGAGATCCGCTTCACCCCATCGCCGCGGTTCGCGCCCGTCTTCACCTCCGTGGCGGTGACGTTCCTGTCCTCGCCGTCGGAGACACAAGTCGTGCTGGAGGTGACCAAACGGGTCCGGGTGTCCAAGAGCGGCGGGTTCGGCGGACGCGGCCAGGAGTTCCTCGGCCTGTTCAAGGTCGACCACGCCGCGCTGGAGCGGGTCAAGTGGGAGCCGCAGCTCGAAGGGTGGCTGCACGAGGTGGCCAAGGCGCGCGGGATCTTCGACTGATGGAGTGGCCCACCGCGATCACCCGGCTCGGCGGCGATCACCGGATCGCCGCCGTCGCGTGGGACGACCTCCAGACCCGCTACGCCGAACCGCATCGCCGCTACCACGATCTCCGGCACGCCACGGCCGTCGCCCACGACAGCGGCGACCTGGCGGTCGCCTTCGGCTTGAGCTCCCGCGAGCGAGCGCTCGTCGCCGTCGCCGCCTGGACGCACGACGTCGTGTACGACGCCCGTCCCGGCGAGGACGAACGGGCGAGCGCGGCCTGGACACGGGACGAACTCACCAACGCCGGCGTCCCCGTGGCGGATGTCGAGCGCGCCGGAGAGCTGGTACTGAGCACGATCCATCACGCCGCCCCGGACAACGACCTCCTCGCCACGGCGCTGCTCGACGCCGACCTCGCGATCCTCGGCGCCACACCGGAGCGTTACGAGGAGTACGCGAACGGTGTCCGGGCGGAGTACTCGGTCTACTCCGACGAGGACTGGCGGGCGGGACGCGCGGCCGTGCTGGAGAACCTGCTGGCCAGGCCGCGGCTGTATCGCAGCGACATCGCGCGGGCACGCTGGGAGGCCAAGGCACGCGGGAACCTCGCGAACGAACTGACCCGATGGCGTGACGCGGACCCACATCACCGATGATGTTCGTTCGTGACTCCGCAACTGTCCCTTCACGAAGAGGTCGCCTCCGCCCTCGCCGGCGGTGACCCCGTCGTCGCGCTGGAGAGCACCATCCTCTCCCATGGTCTCCCGCCCGGCCGCAACCTCGACGTCGCCCGGCGGCTGGAGAAGGTCGTGCGCGACGGCGGTGCCGTCCCCGCGACCATCGCCGTCCTCGACGGCGTCCCCTTGATCGGCCTCACCGCCGAGCAGCTGGAACGCGTCTGCGCGCCCGGCGCCGACCTGGACAAGCTCTCCCTGCGCGACATCGGCCCGGCCATCGGCCTCGGCCGCTCCGGGGCGACGACGGTCGCCAGCACCGCGGCGCTGGCCGCCGCCGCCGGGATCGGCATGTTCGCCACCGGCGGGCTGGGCGGCGTGCACAAGGGCGCGGCGCAGAGCTGGGACGTCTCGGCGGATCTCGGCGTGCTCGCGAAGGTGCCGACCACGGTCGTCTGCTCCGGGGTGAAGTCGGTGCTCGACATCGCCGCGACCCTCGAAGTGCTGGAGACCAACTCCGTACCGGTGCTGGGTTACCGCACCGGCGAGTTCCCCGCGTTCTACCTCCGCTCGTCCGGTTTCGAGGTGCCGTGGCGGGTCGACGACGCAGCGCAGGCCGCCTCGGTCATCGCCGCCCACCGGGCACACGCGAATTCCGGTGTCCTGCTGGCGAATCCGATTCCCGAAGCGTCCGAAATGGACAAGGAGCTGCACGACTGGCTGCTCGCCGAAGGGCTGGAACTCCTCAAGTCGCGAGGGGTGCATGGCAAGGACGTCACCCCCGTGCTGCTGGAGCACTTCCACACCGCCAGCGGAGGCGTGAGCCTGGACGCGAACGAGGCGCTGGTGCTGTCCAACGCGGAACTGGCCACCGAAGTGGCCGTCGCGCTCGCCGGGAACGCGGCGTGAGCGGCATCGTCGTCGTCGGCGATGTCGGCCTCGACGTGGTCGCGCGGCACGAAGGACCCATCCCGCACGGCGGCGACATCCGCGCGAAGGTCCACTTCACCAGCGGCGGCGCGGGCGCGAACACCGCGCTGTGGCTGCGGGACGAGGGCGCGGAGACCACGCTCGTCGCGCGGATCGGGGACGATTCCGGCGGCCGCATGGTGCAGAGCGAACTGGAGGCGGCGGGCGTCCGCTGCGAGTTCGCGGTGGACCCCGAGGAACCGACGTTCTGCGTCGTGGTGCTCGTCGACGGCGCCGGCGAGCGGAGCATGCTCGCCGACCGCGCCGCGAACGCGAAGTTCAGCCCCGAGGACGTCACCGAGGCGGCGCTGAGCGGGGCGAGCCACCTGCACCTCTCGGGTTACGTCCTGCTGTACCCGTCGTCACGGCCAGCCGCGCTCGCGTCGCTGGCGGCGGCGAAGAAGGCCGGGCTGACGACGTCGGTGGACCCGCAGGCGGCGACGCTGATCACCGATCCCGCGGCCTTCCTCGACGACGTGCGCGGCGTCGACCTGCTGATGCCGAACACCAGCGAACTGGTCGCGCTGACCGGGTCGAGCGATCCCGAGGCGGCGAAGGAGCTGCTGGACTACGTCGGCGAGGTCGTGGTCACCGCCGGTCTCGACGGCGCCAGCTGGGTGGACGCGAGCGGCACCATCACCTCGGTGCCATCGCAGCCCGCGGAGTGCGTCGACTCCACCGGTGCCGGCGACGCGTTCGACGCCGGTGTGCTCGCGGCGTGGCTGCGCGGCGAGTCCACCGTGGAGGTGCTCCGGGCCGGGACGCGGCTGGGTGCCCGCGCCGTGTCGAAGGTCGGGCCGCAGCCGTAGCCGTAGCCGCCCCTCAAACGCTATGAAAGGTCCTTTCCTTGCAAATTTTGCAAGGAAAGGACCTTTCATAGCACGCGCGAAACGCGTCAGCCGCCGTCGATGACCTGATGACCCCCGCTTTCGATGCGGGTCGGTTCGGCCTGGTAGCGGTTGACCTTCTCGCTCTTGCGCGGTGGCCGGTCGTTGGCGATCAGGACGGCGACCCAGGGCAGCGGGATCGAGATCGCGATCAGTGCCAGCGCCAGCCACCACGTCTGGTAGAAGATCCCGGCGAGGATGAGACACGGGATGCGGAACGACATCATGATGATGTACTTCCGCTTCCGCTTGGCCAGCTGGTCTTCGTAGGACGGGGCGGCTTCGGTGATCAGCACCGGAGCGGGTTCCCTCGGTTCGGGACCTTGGGCGGGCGCGTTCACAGCACCACCTCCGGCTTCCATGCTCCCACTCGCCCGGCTCATCCGACACCCGGGTGGGTGAGCCGGTGCAGAGCCGCGACCACGAGCGTCTCGACGCCCGCCGAAAGCGTCGGATGCGGGACGGGCGCGAAGAGCGGCGAATGGTTCGACGGGATGTCCTGTTCGAAGCGCCCGGCGGTCATCGCGGCGATCACCTTGCCCTCGTCCAGGCCGCCGACCAGCCAGAACACCGAGGGAACGCCTGCCGCGCGGCCGAACTCGCTGAAGTCCTCACTGCCGGTGACCAGCGGCGCGGGCATCACCCGGCTCTCGCCGAAGTGGTCGCGGAAGGCGGCGGTGAGCCCCTCGGTGGCCGCGTCGTCGTTCTCGGTGACCGGGAACGCGCCGATCCGCTCGATCTCCGGCGGTTTCGGCGCGCCCGCGGTGGCCGCCTCGCCCTGGACGATCCGCTCGACCGCCGCGACGACCTTCTCCCGCACTGCCTGGTCGAACGACCGGATGTTGACCTCGAGGACGGCGTGGTCGGCGATGATGTTGTGCGCCGTGCCGACGTGCATCGACCCGACGGTCACCACGGCCGACTCGGTCGCCGAGATCTCCCGCGACACGATGGTCTGGAGCTTGAGCACCACGGACGCGGCGAGCACCGCGGGATCCACCGTCGTCTCGGGGCGCGAGCCGTGCCCGCCGCGGCCGTGCAGGGTGATGCGGAGCGCGTCGGTGGCCGCCATGATCACGCCCGGCCTGGTCAGCACCCAGCCCGCCGGACCGGGCACGACGTGCTGGCCGAGCACGACGTCGGGTTTGCCGGCGGGCCCGAAGACCCCGTCGCGGACCATGCCGACGGCGCCGTCACCCGCCTCCTCCCCCGGCTGGAACACGACCATCAGCGTGCCGGACCAGTGCTCGCGTCCGGCCGCGAGCAGCGAGGCCGCGCCGGAGAGCCAGGTGGCGTGCATGTCGTGGCCGCAGGCGTGCATCACCGGGACATCGCGGCCCTCGGCGTCGACACCGCGCGCCGTGCTCGCGTATGGCAGGCCGGTCTTCTCCTCGACCGGTAGCGCGTCGATGTCGGCGCGCAGCATCACCTTCGGGCCCGGCCCGTTGCGCAGCACGCCCAGCACGCCGGTGCGCCCGATGCCGGTGTGCACCTCGTAACCGTCGGCCTCCAGACGTTTCGCCAGCTCGGCGGCGGTACGGGTTTCGGCGAACGACAGCTCCGGATGCCGGTGGAGGTCGGTGTACAGGTCTTCCAATCCGGGCAGCGCCGCCTGCAGCGGTGCCAGGACACTCTCAAGGCTCACGACGCAATCCTGGCAGTATTACCCACCGTGAGCACACGAGCGGCCCTCCCCGACCTGTCCGACGACGTCTGCGCGAGGCTGCGGGACGCCTTCCGCCGGACGGGGTACGACACCGACGGCGTGGTCGGCGCCCTCGGCTCCGCGCACGCCGCCCTCGGCCGCGGCGAACCGGAACTCGCCTACCGCGCGACCCGCGACGCGGGCGAGCTCGGCACGCTGATCCGGCTGTTCCTGCTGGGATCGACCGAACCGGAGAAGGACGTCGAGGCGGCTTTCGCGCCACTCTCGGTCGATGACGCGGTCGCCGCCACGCTGCTCGTGCCCGCCGCCGACGGCTACCGGGCCGGTCTCGACGTCCGCCCGCACGGCGACGACGAGGGTTCGTGGTGGGTCGTTTCGGATCTCGACGCCGACGTCCTCGGCCAGACCGTGCCCGAGGATCACGTGCTCGGTGTCGGGCACGCCTCGCTCAGCCTGATCCGGGCCACCAGCCGCCGCGAGGTCGGCAGCCTGCTCGACGTCGGCACCGGAAACGGTGTCCAGGCGCTGCACGCCACACGGCACGCGAAGAAGGTCACCGCGACCGACGTCTCGGCCCGCGCGCTGGCGCTGGCCGCGGCGACGTTCCGGCTCAACGAACTGGACGTCGAACTCGTCCGGGGCGAATGGTTCGCGCCGGTCGCGCGGCGCCGGTTCGACCAGATCGTGTGCAATCCGCCGTTCGTGGTCGGCCCGCCGCGGGTCGACTACACCTACCGCGACTCCGGTCTCGCGGGTGACGACGCCAGCGCGCTCGTGGTGCGGCAGCTGCCAGGGTTCCTCAACGACGGCGGCACCGGTCAGCTCCTCGCGTCCTGGCTGCACGTGAAGGGCGAGGACTGGGGCGATCGGGTGACCCGCTGGCTGCCCGCCGAGACCGACGCGTGGTTCGTCCAGCGGGACATCGCGGACCCGGGCCTGTACGTCGGCACGTGGCTGCGGGACGCGGGTATCGACCCTCGTTCCCCCGAAGGCCGCGCGAAATCCGGGGCGTGGCTCGACTGGTTCGACGAAAACGACGTCCAGGGGATCGGGTTCGGTTTCGTCACCCTTCGGCGGGCGGACGGCGCGACTCCGACGATCGTGTGCGAAGACCTTCGCCAGGCGTACGACGATCCGCTGGGCGCCGAGGCCGCGAACTGGCTGGACCGGGTGGAATGGCTTCGCGCCAACGGTGATTCGCTCCTCGATATCCGTTTCCGCGTGCCGGAAACCGTGCTTCTGGAGAGCGTCGCCGAGCCGGGCGAGGAGGGCTGGGCCACCACCGTCCAGCGGCTGCACCGCACCGACGGCCCCGGGTGGTCGCACGAAGTGGACGAACTCGCGACACGGCTGCTCGCGGGCTGTCAGGGCGCGCTTCCCCTGGAGGACCTCATCGTGCTCCTGGCGGCCGCTCAGGGGCTCGAACCGGAGGAGCTGGCCGAAGCCGCGCTGCCCGTCGTCCGGGAACTGGTCCGGCACGGCATGCTCCTCCCCGCCGTCTGATGCGGGCGGTGGTGGCGAGGGTCACGGAAGCGAGCGTGACCGTCGGAGACGAGGTGACCGGCGCCATCGACGAGCCGGGTTTGCTGGTGCTGCTGGGAATCCACGTCGACGACCATCAGTCGAAGGTGGCGACGATGGCCCGCAAACTGCACGAAGCTCGCATACTTCGCGACGAGGAGTCCTGCGCCACCACCGGCGCTCCCCTGCTCGTCGTAAGCCAGTTCACTCTTTACGGCGACACCCGCAAAGGCCGCCGTCCGTCCTGGACGGCGGCCGCCCGGCCCGAGGTCGCCGAACCCCTCGTGACGGCCGTCGTCGACGCGCTGCGCGAACGCGGCGCACGGGTCGAAACCGGCCGCTTCGGGGCCATGATGGCGGTCCGGAGCGTGAACGACGGTCCGTTCACCCTCCTCCTAGAGGTCTAGACCACGTTTCCTTCTCCCCGGCACGGGCATTCTCAGGAAAAGCTCAGGGTTGGTGGAGCAACGCCCCAGGTCAGCCGCCCGTCTCCTCTGTAGCGGCCGGGAACGTTTTCGGACCTCCCGGCGTTGAGCCAAGTGTCCAGCCAAGCTGGGCCGAGGAGGAGTAGCCGGTTTTCCACAGGGCCTGCTACGCCGAGACGGACCCGGCGGACAACCGCAGCACGTTCAGCCCGTGACCGGGGAGGCAGAATGTCAGTCCAGACTCTCGAACGCGAAGCGCGCGGGATTCGCGAGCGCCGTATCCCGGCGCAATCCACCCAGGAGCCGGTGAGCACGGGGGCGCTCACCGACGCCGACCTCGACGCCCAGAGCCCGGCCGCGGACCTCGTTCGCGTGTACCTCAACGGAATCGGCAAGACGGCGCTGCTGTCCGCCGCCGACGAGGTCGAGCTGGCCAAGCGCATCGAAGCGGGCGTGTTCGCCCAGCACATGCTCGACACCGCCGAGGGCCTCACGCCGAAGCGGCGTTCGGAGATGTCCGCCCTCGTGCGTGACGGCCACGTCGCGAAGAACCACCTGCTGGAGGCCAACCTCCGCCTCGTGGTCTCGCTCGCGAAGCGGTACACCGGCCGGGGGATGCCGCTGCTCGACCTGATCCAGGAGGGGAACCTGGGTCTCATCCGCGCGGTGGAGAAGTTCGACTACTCCAAGGGGTTCAAGTTCTCGACGTACGCCACCTGGTGGATCCGCCAGGCCATCACCAGGGGAATGGCCGACCAGGGACGCACCATCCGGCTGCCGGTCCACCTGGTGGAACAGGTGAACAAGCTGGCCCGCATCAAGCGTGACCTGCACCAGCAGCTCGGCCGGGACGCCACCCACGAGGAGCTGGCCGCCGAATCGGGTATCCCGGCGCACAAGATCTCCGACCTGCTCGACCACTCGCGTGACCCGGTGAGCCTGGACATGCCGGTCGGCACCGAGGAGGACGCCCCGCTCGGTGACTTCATCGAGGACTCCGAGGCGACCGACGCCGAGAGCGCCGTGATCTCCGGTCTGCTCCAGGACGACCTGCGCCGCGTGCTCGCGACGCTGGACGACCGCGAATCCCAGGTGATCCGCCTGCGCTACGGCCTCGACGACGGCCAGCCGCGCACGCTCGACCAGATCGGCAAGCACTTCGGGCTCTCCCGTGAGCGCGTCCGGCAGATCGAGCGAGAGGTCATGTCGAAGCTGCGTCAGGGTGAGCGGGCGGACCGCCTGCGCGCCTACGCTTCGTGATGCCACAGAGCGTTCGGCGGAACTGAAGACGTACTCGGCCGAAGTGGCAGGGCGCCCTCTTCCCCATCACGAGGTGGACGACGAGGCAGCGCCCTGCCGACGCCGATCGCGGGTTCTCCAACAGACAGAGCACCTTTCGGCGCGGAAAAAGCAACACCCGTTCGGCAGCGTTGACTTATGACCTGGGTCACGAGACCGTCGAGCAGGCAATAAGTCTTCGCGGTCGGGCGTTCGCGCCCGGATCGCTTTCCCCGGGAGGTCGGGTCCGTCGGGGTGGGCCCGGCCTCCCGAACTCTTTGTCCGGCGCGGCGACAAATTGCAGCGCGGGAATTGCACTCGGTCCCGTGGCTCGTGAGTGGTAAGGATGGGGTTCTAACCGTCCTTACCACTCACGAGGCCCGGCACCGGAGCCCACCGGCAGTGGCGCCGGTTACGTCAGCCATGGCCTCGCGGACGCCATGGCCGGGCTTGGGTACCGTGAGCGGGTTCCCGATGCCGGCAAAGGAGCCCGCGCAGTGGCGCCCACCACGTTCCAGTACACCGAAGTCCTTCCCCTCGCGAAGGACACCCACACCGAGTACCGGCTGATCGGCACCGAAGGTGTCGAGGTCGTCGAAGCCGCGGGCCGGAAGTTCCTCAAGGTCGAGCCCGAGGCGCTGACCAAACTCGCCAAGACCGCGATCACCGACATCCAGCATCTGTTGCGCTCGTCACACCTGGCGCAGCTGCGCGCGATCGTCGACGACCCCGAGGCCAGCGGCAACGACCGTTTCGTCGCGATGGACCTGCTGCGCAACGCCGCGATCTCCGCCGGCGGCGTCCTCCCGATGTGCCAGGACACCGGCACCGCGATCGTGATCGGCAAACGCGGCGAGGGCGTGCTCACCGGCGCCGACGACGAGCGTGCGCTGTCGCGCGGTATTTTCGACGCCTATCAGGAGTTGAATCTGCGCTATTCGCAGATGGCGCCGGTGAATTTCTGGGATGAGCGCAATACGGGCACCAACTTGCCCGCTCAGATCGAGCTCTATCACAAAGATGGACAGGGCGACCCGAGCTATGAATTCCTGTTCATGGCCAAGGGCGGCGGCAGCGCGAACAAGACGTTCCTCTATCAGGAGACGAAAGCCGTCCTGAACCCGAAGCGGCTCGCGAAGTTCCTCGACGAGAAGCTGCGCAGCCTCGGCACCGCGGCCTGCCCGCCGTACCACCTCGCGATCGTCGTCGGCGGCACGTCGGCGGAGTTCAACCTGAAGGTCGCGAAGCTGGCCTCCGCCCGCTATCTCGACGACCTGCCCACCGAGGGTTCCGAGCTGGGTCACGGTTTCCGCGACGTCGACCTCGAACAGCAGGTGCTGGAGATGACGCGCCAGTTCGGGATCGGCGCGCAGTTCGGCGGAAAGTACTTCTGCCACGACGTCCGGGTGATCCGCCTGCCGCGCCACGGCGCCTCCTGCCCGGTCGGTGTCGCCGTCTCGTGCTCGGCCGACCGTCAGGCGAAGGCGAAGATCACCGCCGACGGCGTCTTCCTGGAGCAGCTCGAACGCGACCCGGCGCGGTTCCTGCCGGACGTCACCGAGGACGACCTGTCCGACGAGGTGGTGACCGTCGACCTGAACCGGCCGATGGCCGAGATCCGCGCGCAGCTCTCGCAGCTGCCGGTCAAGACCCGCCTGTCGCTGACCGGTCCGCTCGTCGTCGCCCGCGACATCGCGCACGCGAAGATCGCCGAGCGGCTCGACGCGGGCGAAGAGATGCCTCAGTACCTTCGCGACCACCCCGTGTACTACGCGGGACCGGCGAAGACGCCCGAGGGTTACGCTTCGGGCTCGTTCGGGCCGACCACCGCGGGCCGCATGGACTCCTACGTCGAGCAGTTCCAGGCCGCCGGCGGCTCGCTGGTGATGCTGGCGAAGGGCAACCGGTCCAAGAAGGTGACCGCCGCGTGCAACGAGCACGGCGGGTTCTACCTCGGCTCGATCGGCGGCCCGGCCGCGCGGCTCGCGCAGGATTGCATCAAGAA
Organism: Amycolatopsis sp. NPDC057786; assembly: GCF_042797905.1. Taxonomy (NCBI): domain Bacteria; kingdom Bacillati; phylum Actinomycetota; class Actinomycetes; order Pseudonocardiales; family Pseudonocardiaceae; genus Amycolatopsis; species Amycolatopsis sp. NPDC057786. Next base: position 31,252 of record NZ_JBHVKW010000038.1, on the reverse strand, counting down.
GGTCGACGTCCTCGAGTACGCCGAGCTGGGGATGGAAGCGGTCTGGAAGATCGAGGTCGAGGACTTCCCCGCATTCATCGTCATCGACGACAAGGGCAACGACTTCTTCGAGGCCACGTCGGAACCGGTGCTGCAGATCAGCTTCCGGTGAGAGGAAAGGTCCTTTCCTTGCAAATTTCGCAAGGAAAGGACCTTTCATGGCGCGCGTAGGCGTTATCGCATCTGCTTGAGGACCACGGTCCGCTCCCCCAGCGGCGCCGCCAGCGCCACCGAGATCACCGGATGCCGGATGTCCATCGTGCACATCTGGCCGGTCTGGCCCTTCAGTTCGGTCAGGTTGACGGTGACCCTGGTCCCGTCCTGCTGCGCGGCCTCCGCCGTCGCGTGCCCGCAGCCGCCTTCCTGGCCGCGGATGTTCAGGATCGTCCCGCCGTTGCTGGTGTACACCTCACGCGGGTAGTCCGCGGGCAGCGCCGACGCGTCGAGCTGCTTGTCCGGCAGCTTGGTGCTGCCTTCCGGAACCTCCTGCCGAGGCGCGCCCGGCACACCGGGCTGGCTTCCCGGCGCGGGCGTCGGGGACGAGGACGGCATGGTCGGCGGTGCGGTCGGGGACGGCGGCACGGTACTCAGGGTGCCGCTCCCGGGTCCGGCCGCGGGTTCCGCTGCCTGGTTCTGCGCCCCGCAAGCGGATACCGCAACGACGATCAGGCCAAGGCCGATGACATTCGTTAAGTACCTCATGTGCCTAGGACGGAACGAAACCGCGGTGGGGTTGCACACGATCTCAACCCGCTTCCAGGACCACGGTCCGCGTCCCGAGCGGCTCGGCGAGTTTCACCGGCAGGACGGCGTAGCGGATGACCTGCGGGCACATCTGCCCAGGCTGTCCGTGGTCGATCTTCACCTTGACCACGACCCGCCGCGCGTTCTCCTCGGCGAGATCCGCCTTCGCCTCGTCGCAGCCGCTCAGTTCGATGTGCACGTTCAAGCCGCCGGTCTCGGCGCTGACCTGGGCTGGCACCTTGGCGTCGACCTGGGACGGCGGCAGCATCTTGTCCGGGGGCGGCGGGCCGACGGTCGGCCGTGACATCGGCGGTTTCGCGGCAGGAGGGCTCGCCGGGAGCGAGGTGGGCAGATCCGAAGGGGTGGTGACGACCGGAGGGGTACTCGTGTTCGCCGGTGCTCCGGGGCCGCCCGCGCCGCAGGCCGCCGTCGCGACGAGCACGAGCCCCGCGCCCAGCGTCTTCGCTGCGTTCATCATGGTTTCAGGACGGAACCAAGCGGCGAACGGTTGCATCAACGCTGGGCGGCGCGGCCGCGCGCCAGCCCGAGGATCACCACCCCGGCGAGCGTGACGGCCAGCAGCAGCACCGTGCTCGCCGACGCCAGGAACACCTGTCCCCGGTCCGTGAGCGCGAAGATGCTCGCGGGCAGCGTGCGCCAGTCCGGTGGGTACAGCATCATCGTCGCGCCCAGTTCACCCATCGACATCGCCAGCGCGAGACTCGCCGACGCCGAGATCGACGGCAGCAGGACCGGCAGCCGCACCCGCAGCAGCACCCGGACCGGCGAAGCGCCGAGGCTCGCCGCCGCCTGCGCCAGCAGCGGGTCCATCCGCGCGATCGCGGCGGAGACCGTGCTGTAGGAGAACGGCAGCAGGATCATCACGTGGCCCAGCAGCACGATCCAGCGCGTGCCGTTGAAGGCGAGCGGCGGACGGCTGAACGCGACCAGCAGCGCGAGCCCCAGCACCACCGACGGCACGGCGATCGGCAGGTGGAACAGGGTGTCGACCGCCTTCCGCAGCTTGGACGGCGCGGACTGCGCGGCGAGCGCGGCCCACGTCCCCAACAGCACCGAGACCGCCGACGCGATGACACCGGTCTGAATGCTCACCGAAAGGCTCGCGAAAGTCTCCCCGGACAGCGCCTGCGCGAAATGCGAGCCGGTGAGCGCACCCGGCAGCAGGTCGGTCCACGTCCCGGCGACCGACGCCAGCGCGATCATCAGCAGCGGCGCCAGCACGATCGCGGTGAACAGTACGGCGAACACCGCCCACAGCAGGACGCGGCTACGCCTGGTCCACAGCAGCACGACGGCCTCCCTTCGTCAGTCGCCGGTAGGTTCCGTACAGGGCGAGGGAGAAGACCACGTTGACCACCGCGATGACACAGGCCTGCGGGAAGTCGAAGGTGACGATTCCCTTGCCGTAGACCAGCATCGGCAGCGTCGTGACGTCCTTCGCGCCGAGGAACAGCACGATGCCGAACTCGTTCATCGCCAGCAGCATGGTCAGGCAGGCGCCGGAAGCCAGTGACGGCAAGGCTTCCGGCAGGATGACCTGGCGCAGCACGCGGCCGGGTTTCGCGCCGAGGCTGGCCGCGACCTCCATCTGCGCCGACGAGACCTGGCCGAACGCGGCGAGCGCCGGCCGCATCACGAACGGCGTGTAGAAGGTGATCTCCGCCAGCAGGATCCCGAACGGCGAGTACAGGAATCCGCCCGCGCCCAGGATCCCGGCGCTGCCGTAGATGAAGGTGAACGCGAGCGCGATGAGGAACGACGGGAACGCGAGCACGGTGTCCACCAGCCGCGAAAGCGTCCGCGCCCCGGGGAACGGTACGAAGGCGATCACCAGCGCGAGGAACGTCCCCAGCACCACACAACCAGCGGTCGCACCGAGCGCGAGCGCGACGGTCTTCCAGGCCGTGTCCCGGAATTCCGCCGAGCCAAGGACGTCCAGCCACACCGAAAGGCCGACCTCGCCGGTTTTCGACTCCAGTGATTGGAGAACGACCAGCACGAGCGGATAGCCGAAAAAGCCGAGCAGCACGAGCACCGGGGGCAGCAAGAGCCAGCCACGTCCGGGCTGTTTCTCCCGGCGCCGCGCCGGTGCCGCCGTCGCGGCCAGTGCGAGGCCGGTCATCCGACACCCACCAGCGGGCAACCGTCCGGAATGGACACTCCGACCCGCTCCCCCACACTCGGAAGTCCCGCGATGTCCGGCACTTCGGCCCGGACCTCGCCACCGGTGTGCGCGAGTTCGAGGTCGAGCCGGAAGCCCGTACCGCGCCACTGGACACCGCGCAGCACCGCGGGCAGCGTTCCGGGGGCGTCCGCCTCGGTGATCCCGACCCGGTGCGGCCGGACGCCGAGGGCGACCGGCTGCCCGGCCCGGATCGTGCCCGCCGGATCCGCGGCCAGTTCGCGGTCGCCGAGCCGGACCCTGGTGCCGTCGGGGTGGATCAGCTCGACCGGGATGAGGTTGGACGCGCCGAGGAAGCTCGCGGTGAACTCCGTCGAGGGCCGCTGGTACAGCTCGCGGCTCGGGCCGAGTTCGACCAGCTTCGAGTCGCGCATGACGGCGATCCGGTCCGCCAGCGCCAGCGCTTCACCCTGGTCGTGGGTGACGTAGATCAGCGTGGTATCAGGGAGTTCGGCCCGCAGCCGCAGGAGTTCGGCGACCATGTCCTCGCGCAGGGCGGCGTCCAAAGCGGACAGTGGTTCGTCGAGCAGCAGTACCCGTGGCCGGATCGCCAGCGCCCGCGCGAGGGCGACGCGCTGTTGCTGCCCGCCCGAAAGCTCACGCGGGTAGCGACGGGCGTACTCGCCCATCCCGACCAGCTCCAGCGCCTCGGCGACCCGGCTCGCCGTCTCGGTCCGAGGCGTTTTCCGTGCCTTGAGGCCGAAAGCGACGTTCGCCTCGACGCGCATGTGCGGGAACAGCGCGTAGCTCTGCACGACGACGCCGAGACCGCGGCGGTGCGGCGGCAGCTCGGTGACGTCCTCGCCGTCGAGCAGGACCCGGCCGGTACTCGGCACGACGAAACCCGCGAGCGCCTTCAAGGCCGTCGACTTGCCGGATCCGGACGGCCCGAGCATCGCCAGCGTCTCCCCTCTCGCCACGGTGAGATCCAGTGGCGAGAGGGCGGTCGTCCGGCCGAAGCGGACGGAGACCCCGCGGAATTCGACCGCCGGGGTCATCGGCCCACGGCCTTCTTGTACGCGGCGAGGTCGGCGTCGAGCTTCGCGAGGACGGCGTCCCAGTCCGGCTGCCAGATCTCGACGCCGTCGAGGGCGGCCTTCACCTTGTCCGCGCGCGGACCGGACGGCGTGACGTCGGTCCGCGACGGGGCGCCGAAGGCGTCGACGACCTTGCCCTGCACCTCGGCGGAGAGCAGGAAGTCCAGGAACTTCTTGGCGTTCTCGGCGTGCGGCGCGTTGTTCACCAGGCCCGCGTAGTACGGGAGGGCGAGGGTGGAGCGCTTGCCCTGCGCGTCGGCCGGGAAGAAGACCTCGAAGCCACCGCTCTTCTCGATCGCGGCGAGGTTCATCTGGACGTCGCCGTTGGCCACCAGGATCTCGGCCTTGGCCACCTTCGGCTGCAGCTTGCCGGTGGAGGACGACGGGCCGACGTTGTTGGCTTCGAGTTTCGCGAGGTAGTCGAGCGCGCCCTGGTCGCCGAGGACGTGCTGGAGTTGTAGCAGGACCGCGGTGCCGTCGCCCGCCTCGCCGGGGGTCGAGTACTGGAGCTTGCCCTTGAGCGACGGGGACAGGAGGTCGTCCCAGGTCTTGGGCGAGACCTGCGGGTTGCGGATGAAGCTGAGGTAGTTGTTCATGATCGCGAAGTAGCGGCCCTGGCCGTCCTTCTGCCCGGCGGCGACCTGGTCGGTCCCGGCGGGGGCCGTGGGGGCGAGCAGGCCCTGCGACGCGGCGCGCTGGATGAACGGCGGGAGCGTGACCAGGATGTCGGCCTGGGTGTTGGCCTTCTCCTTCTCCACCCGCGAGGCGACCTCGCCCGATCCGGCGGTCACCGCCTGGACGGTGATCCCGGTCTTGGCCTTGAACTCCTCGAAGCGCTGGGCGTACCAGTCTTCGAGACCGTCCACTGTGTACAGCGTGACGGTCTGGTCGCCGGACGCTCCGCCTGCGGTTCCGCCACAGGCGGCCAGGGTGAGGGAGAGCAGCCCGGCGAGGGCGGCGGCCGCGAATTTCTTCATGTCGTCAAAGCTCCTTTTAGGACAGCAGGGCGGGGAGGTCGCGGACGGATTCGAGGACATGGGTGGCGCCGGCGGCTTCGAACTCCGACTTCTTCGCCGAACCGGTGAGCACTCCGGCGACGATCGAGGCACCGGACCGCAGCCCGGTCTGGACGTCCGAAGCGGTGTCACCGGCGACCGCGATCCTGCGGACGTCGGTGATTTCGAGCCGCAGCGCGGCGGCGAGGACCAGGTCGGGGTACGGGCGGCCGCGTACTCCCTCGCCCGGCGCCAGGACGGCGTCGGCGAGGCCGTGCCAGCCCAGCGCGTCCAGGATCGCGTTCTGCGTGGCAGGCGCGAAGCCGGTGGTGAGCGCGACCTTCACCCCTTGGGCGCGTAGTTCCTGGATCGTCTGCTCGGCGCCGGGGATCGGCTCGCAGTGGCCGTCGGCGACGAGTTTCTCGTAGGCGTCCTGGAAGGCGGTGTTCGCCCGCTGGGCGCGTTCCTCGTCTCCGTCGAGCAGGGCGCGGAAGACGACGATCTTGGACTGCCCCATCGTTTCGACGACGTAGTCGAGCATTCCGGGAAAGCGGCTGTCCTCTTCGGACACTCCGGCGGCGGCGATCGCCGCGGTGAAGGCGCGGATGACCAGGCCGTCGTCGGCGACGGTGGTCCCGGCCATGTCGAGGACGACGAGTTCGGTGTTCACCAGGACAGCTCCTCTGCGGTGTCTTCGGCGATGGCGGGGGAACAGGTCATCCCCCGGCCACCCGGTCCGGTGACGAGCCACGCGTTGTCCGCGACGCGGGCGCGATGCACGATCCGGGTGGTGTCGGTGGTCTGGGCGTAGACGCCGGCCCAGCGGCGGGCGATGCGCGGGAGCGGCCGTCCGAGCAGCGCCCCGGCGACCTCGGCCAGGTGGTCGTACGGGTCTTCGGTGGTGTCGAACGAGAACGGCTCGTCGTATTCGTGCGTGTCGCCGATGGTCAGCGAGCCGTCGAGGCGCTGGACCATGAGCAGCTGCATCTTGTGGGCCGCGGCGATCTCACCCTGCGGCTGCCCGGCGTTGAGGCCGTCGAGCGCCTCGCCGCGGTACGCCGGGTAGTACCGGAAGCTGTCCGCGTCGGCGACCGTGGTGGTGAGGGTTTCCCCGAGCGGCTCGGTCTGGGCCATCTGCAACCGCACCCGGCGGACCGGGGCCTGCCCGGCGAGTTCCTTGACCAGGCCGCCGGTCCAGGCGCCGGTGCACAGCACCACGACGTCGCCTTCGTGGGTTTCGCCCGCGTCGTCGACGACGCCGCGATCGGTCAGGTCGCGGATTTCGCGGCCGGGCACCCAGGTGTAGCGGCCGGATTTCGCCAGCTCGGCGCGCAGGGCGGGCTGGGCGACGCGCGGTTCGACGGCGGCGTCGCGGTCACACCAGAGCGCGCCGAGGAAGTCGCCGCGCAGGGCCGGGTTCAGCTCCCTGGTCTCGGCGGCGTCGAGCAGCTTGAAACCGCGGTCCTCCGTGCTCGCGGCCGCGGCCTCGGCGACGGCGAGTTCGGCCTCCGTGCGGACGACGGTGAGTGAGCCGTTCGGCCGGAAGCCGATCCCATCGACGCGTTCCCCGATGCGCTCCCACAGCACTCGCGCCCGCGCGGCCGTCTCCAGTTCGGTGCCACTGGCGCGGCCACCGACCCAGACCAGGCCGAAGTTGCGCACGGAGGCGCCCCTGGCCTCGGGTTCCCGTTCGATCTGGACGACGTCGTGGCCGCGTTCGACGGCCTGCCAGGCGTGCTGGGTGCCGAGCACTCCGCCGCCGATGATGAGGATTCGCACACCGCAGACGCTCGTCCGCGCGCACCAACGCTCCGTGACCCCGGTTCTAACTCCAGGTGAAGTGCCTCCGAAATGTGGACCAGACCTGTTATCTTCGCGTTACATTACCCCTCCGTTTCCCCTCTCGATGCGGTCGTTGAATCCGCAAATACCGCGTTCAGAGGACCGAATGCGGCCGGCGGCTACTCCACGCGGCCCAGTCGGGTCTCGAAGGAGAGCCGGTCGCCGCGGAACAGCGACCGGACGCGCTCGAACGGGATCCCGTCGGGTCCCCACGAGGTCCGGTGCATCAGCAGCATCGGCAGGGCCGGGTTCGTCCCGATCAGCAGGGCCTCCCGTGGCGTGGCGAGCACGGTCTCGACCCGCTCCTCGGCGCCGTCGAAGACGACCCCGAGCCGCTCGCGCAGACAGGCGTAGAGCGACTGTGTGGGATCGAACACATCCATGAGCGTCGGGAATCGCGCGGCGGTGAGATAGGTCGATTCCAGCCCGACCCGCTCGTCGTCGGCGAGCAGCACCCGTTCGATGTGGATGACGTCGTCGTCGGGATCGATTTCCAGTTCCGAAGCCAGGGACGGGCCCGCTTCCCGGCGTTCCAAAGAGATCAGATTCCGGCCGGGTTGAATGCCCTGCCTCCTGAGTCCTTCGGTGTAACTCACCAAGGCGAGCGGCTGGACGAGTTTGGGGCCCGCGACGTACGTACCGCTGCCCTGCCGCCTGCTCAGCCGCCCTTCGAGCACGAGTTCACCGACGGCCTGGCGGACCGTCGCGCGGGAAACCTCGAATCGTTCGGACAGTTCTCTTTCGGTGGGAAGTACCGCTCCTTGCCCCAATTCGGAGATCACGTCGAGCAGATCGACTTTGACCGCGTAATAGCGGGGAATGCGACCGTGCTCGGGAATTCCGTCCCGAACCGGGCCGTCGGCGGGTGGATGAAGTCTTGGCGAACGCGCTTTCACGATCCAGATCCTAGGCCCGTTTCCCCATGCCTGTACTGACCCGAACGAAGTGTTCATGCCACGCTCACACTCGTGGACGAAACGGGCACCTCGTTCGGCGGAACGGGCAGGTGTGACGAAGCGTTCAGCCTTCCGGCGGTTCCGGCGTTCGCCTGCCCAGGAGTAGCGGCGTTGGGCGCTCCGGACTACGCCATTCGTCGGCAGCCGGGCCCGGACGTCCGTTAATAACCACCATCGGCCGAAAGATCCGAAGAAAGTTGGTTGTCCCGGCGTATGCCCACCTGCTGTAGTCAGTTGGCCGCAGTCAGTCTCCCTGCCTCCACTGTGGACAGCCGGAAGGAATGAACCCTTGAACATCAAGCGTCGGTTCAGCCTGCTCAAAAAGACCCTGATCGCCGTCGCGGCGGCCGGAACCCTGGCGGGTCTCGCCACGGCTCCGCAAGCCGCGGCCGCGCAGCCGCCGTCCACCGACGTGGTCGGTGGCACTCGCGCCGCTCAGGGCGAATTTCCTTGGATGGTAAGGCTTTCCATGGGCTGCGGTGGTGCGCTCTACACCCCGCAGATCGTGCTGACGGCCGCGCACTGCGTGTCACGGACCGGGGCCAACACGGGGATCACCGCCACCCTCGGCGTCGTGGACCTGCAGAGCACGGCGGCCAAGAAGGTCAAGTCGACCTACGTGTACCGGTCGCCGACCTACCCCACCTCCACCGGCGGTGACTGGGCCCTGATCAAGCTCGCCAGCCCGGTCAGCGGGATCCCGACGCTGCCGATCGCCACCTCCACCGCCTACAACAGCGGCACGTTCACCGTCGCCGGCTGGGGTGCCGCGACCGAGGGCGGCGCGCAGCAGCGTTACCTGCTCAAGGCCAACGTGCCGTTCGTCTCCGACTCGACCTGCAAGGCGCAGGGCGGCAGCTACGCCGACCTGATCGCCAGCGCCGAGATCTGCGCGGGCAACGTCAACTCCGGCGGCGTCGACACCTGCCAGGGTGACTCGGGCGGCCCGATGTTCCGTCGCGACAGCGCCGGTGCCTGGATCCAGGTCGGCATCACCAGCTGGGGCGAGGGGTGCGCGCGGGCGCACGCTCCCGGCGTCTACACCGAAGTGAGCACCTTCGCGACCGCGATCAAGAACGCGGCCGCCGGTCTCTAGTTCCCCCACCGCACGGCATGCCCTGAAGGTCCCCTTCACCACAACGGCGTGGTGAAGGGGACCTTCTCGTTTACGGGGCCTACTGGGTCGCGGCGAGGGCGGTTTCCCGGCCGCCCCTGCCACCGTGTCGCGAAAGCCACTTTCGCGACGTCTGATGTCCCGAAAGTGGCTTTCGCGACACGGACTCCGCCGCTGTGGCCCAGCCTCACCTCACCGACGTAGCGAAGGCCTCCTTCCCTACCCTGAAGGTAGGGAAGGAGGCCTTCACGGCAAAACCTCAGCGGGTCTTGTCCAAACGCGACAGTGTCTCCTCGTACCCCGACACCAGCTCGGAGATCACGTCGGCGACCGGGCGCACGCGGTCCATCCGCCCGACGATCTGCCCCACCGGCATCGAGACCACGCTCGGATCGGCCGCGTGATGGATCCGGTTGTGCGCGTGGGAGACGAGCAGGTTCTGTAGCGGCATCGGCAGCGGTTCGGGCGCGTCGGGCGCGGCCCACGCCTCGGTCCACCGCGTCTTGAGCAGCCGCGCCGGTTTGCCGGTGTAGATCCGCGTCCGGACGGTGTCGGACGAACCCGCCGCGACCAGCGCGCGCTGCATCGCCTCGGACTCACCCATGGTCTGGAGGTATTCCTCGGTGGCGAGCCAGAAGGACCCCATCCACACCCCGGACGCGCCCAGCGCGAGCGCCGCCGCGACCTGCCTGCCCGAGCCGATCCCGCCGGCGGCGAGCACCGGCACGCGGTCGCCGACGGCGTCCACCACCTCGGGCAGCAGGACCATCGACGCGATCTCGCCGGTATGCCCGCCCGCCTCGTAGCCTTGCGCCACAACGATGTCGACGCCGTTGTCGACATGCCGCACGGCGTGTTCCGCCTTGCCCGCCAAGGCCGCGACCGGCACGCCCTTCGCGTGACACTGCTCGATGACGTCCACCGGCGGTGACCCCAGCGCGTTGGCGATCAACCGGATGGGGTGTTTCAGCGCGACCTCGACATGGGACCGGGCGACCGAATGCAGCCAGCCCAGCACTCCGGCGCGTTCGTCGGTGTCGTCCGGTAGCGGCGGCACCGCGAGGTCGCGCAGTGTCCGCTCCACGAAGTCGCGATGCCCCTGCGGGATGTGTTTCGCGAGATCGATCGACGTCCCTTCGGCCGGGATCTTCGCGGGCATCACGATGTCGACGCCGTACGGCTTCCCGCCGGTGTTCTCGTCCATCCAGGACAGGACGGCGTCGAGCTCGGCGGCGTCGTTGAACCGCACGCAGCCCAGCACGCCGAGACCGCCCGCCCGGCTGATCGCCGCGGCCACGTGCTCGGACGGGGTGAACCCGACGATCGGCAGGTCGATCCCGAGCCGGTCGCACAGAGACGTCCGCATGAAACTCCTTACGCCGGTTGAATCGTGATGGGCTCGTGTTCGGAGGCGTAGCGCTGCGCCCAGGGATAGTCCGGTTTCCCGCTGGGTGACCGCCCGATCTCCTCGGCGAGCCAGAGACTGCGCGGCACCTTGTAGCCGGCGATCTCGGTCCGTACGTGCGCTTCGAGCGCGGCGACGTCGATCTCCTTGCCGGAGCGCGGCTGGATCACCGCGGCCACCCGCTGGCCGAGCCGGTCGTCGGGGATGCCGATGACGAGCGCGTCGAAGACGTCCGGATGCGATTTGAGCGCGCCCTCGACCTCCTCCGGGTACACCTTCTCGCCGCCGGTGTTCACGCACTGCGATCCCCGGCCGAGCAGGGTCACCGTGAGATCTTCCTCGTAGCGCGCGTAGTCACCCGGGACGACGTACCGCTTGCCGTCGACCTCGACGAAGATCTTCTCGCTCTTCGCGGGATCCTTGTAGTACCCGAGCGGGACATGCCCCCGCCGGGCGATCAGGCCGATCGCGCCCGGTTTCGGCTCGACGAGCGCGCCGTCGTCGTCCACCAGGATCGCGTCCTTGCCGAAGTTGACCCGGGGACCGGCGGAATGGTCGCTGTCCTTGCTGACCATGCCGATGCCGGTGAACCCGCTTTCGGACGATCCGATCGCGTCGGTGATCACCACATGCGGGAGCAGCGACAGGAATTCCTGCTTCACCGATTGGGAGAACAGGGCGGCGTGACTCGACACAGCCACGATCGACGACGCGTCGTAGTCGCCCTCACGATAGGCGTCGATCAGCGGCCGCGCCATCGCGTCACCGACGATGGTGAGCACCTGGACCTTGTTGTCCTGCACGGCTTTCCAGACGTCGTGCGCGTCGAACCGCGGGACGAACACGACCGGGCTGCCGGTGAACAGCGCGCCGAACGCGGCCCACTGCGCGGCGCCGTGGATCAGCGGCGCGGCCGGGAGCCGGACCAGGCTGCCCGACTTGCCCTGTTCGGCGAGCGTCCATTCGTCCGGGACGTACTCGCCGGTGACGAAGTTGATCCCGCCGCCGAGCGCGCGCCAGATGTCCTCGTGGCGCCACAGGACGCCCTTGGGATACCCGGTGGTGCCGCCGGTGTAGAGGATGTAGATGTCGTCGGCGCTGCGCTCGGCGAAGTCGCGCTCGGGCGAGCCTTCGGCGAGCGCGGCTTCGTAGTCCACGCCGCCGTAGGACGAGTAGTCGCCGTCGCTTCCGTCGTCGACAACGACAACGTGTTTCAGTTTCGGCGTCTCCGGCAGAACGGCGGCGACCTTGTCCGAATACTGGCGCTCGTGGACCAGCGCCACGAGGTCGGCGTTGTCGAACAGGTACCGCAGTTCGCCGTGGACGTAGCGGTAGTTGACGTTGACCGCGATCGCGCGCAGCTTGTACGCGGCGATCATCGATTCCAGGGCCTCGATCGAGTTCCGGGAATAGACACCGATGTGGGCTCCGGGTCCCACGCCGTGTGCGGCGAGATGGTGCGCCAGCCGGTTGGCGCGCTCTTCCAGTTCGGCGAAGGTGACCCGCCGATCGCCGCAGACGACCGCGATGCGCTCCGGCACGGCGTCGACGGCGTGCTCGAGTAGATCCGCGATGTTGAGTGCCACTTCCTCAAAGTAGAACATGTTATCGTTCTGGGCAATGGCCACTCTTTTGACGGAGGTCCCGGTGGGCGAACCGCACGCGCTGGTGGAAAAGATCGAACACACCCTCGTGGTCACGATGAACCGGCCGGAGGCCCGCAACGCGCTCAGCGGCGAGATGCTCGGGATCATGGTCGAGGCGTGGAACCGGGTCGACGAGGACGACGACATCCGGTGCTGCGTGCTCACCGGCGCGGGCGGCGCGTTCTGCGCGGGCGCGGATCTGAAGTCGATGTCGAAGAACTCGCCGTCGGACTCGTTCGAGAAGGGCACGTTCGACCCCAGCAGGATCGAGGGTCTGCTCAAGGGCCGCCGGCTGACGAAGCCGTTGATCGCGGCCGTGGAGGGCGCCGCGATCGCGGGCGGGACGGAGATCCTGCAAGGTACGGACATCAGGGTCGCGGGTGAGAGCGCGAAGTTCGGGGTTTCCGAGGCGCGGTGGAGCCTGTTCCCGATGGGCGGTTCGGCCGTGCGGCTCCCCCGCCAGATCCCGTACACCGTCGCCGCCGACCTCCTGCTGACCGGACGGCATATCAAGGCGGCCGAGGCACTGGAGATCGGCCTGATCGGCCACGTCGTCCCGGACGGGAAGGCCCTCGACAAGGCGCTCGAACTCGCGGGGCTCATCTCCGCGAACGGCCCGCTCGCCGTCCGCGCGATCCTCAAGACGATGCGCGACACCGAGGGCATGCACGAGGAAGAGGCCTTCAAGCTCGACGCCCAGTACGGCATCGAGGTCTTCGCGAGCGAAGACGCGAAGGAAGGCCCCCGCGCCTTCGCCGAGAAGCGCAAGCCCGTCTTCCGGGGCCGCTGACCCCGCGTTCAGTCCTCTGAATGCGGTGGTTCGAAGGCGAACTACCGCATTCAGAGGACCAAACGCGTCAGGGGACGGGGTGGCCGGCCCAGTAGGGGTCGCGGAGCTTGCGCTTGTAGAGCTTTCCGTTCGGGTCGCGCGGGAGTTCGGGCAGGTAGTCGACGGAACGCGGAAGTTTGAACTTCGCGAGGCGCGACGCCGCGTACTCGAGGATCTCCGCGGTCAGCTCTTCGGAGGGCTCGACGCCGTCCGCGGGCTGGACGACGGCCTTGATCGCCTCGCCCCAGTCCTCGTGCGGGACACCGAACACCGCGACGTCGGCGATCTTCGGGTGCATCACCAGTTCGCCCTCGATCTCCGCCGGGTAGATGTTGACCCCGCCCGAGATGATCAGATCCGCCTTGCGGTCGTGCAGGAAGAGATAGCCGTCCTCGTCGAGATGCCCGACGTCGCCGAGGGTGAACAGATCCCCGACCCGCGCCTTGTCCGTCTTGGCACGGTCCTTGTGGTACTCGAACTTCGAGTCGCCCATCTTCATGTACACCGTGCCGGTCTCGCCGGCGGGCAGTTCCGTGCCCTCGTCGTCGAGGATCTTGATCGTCGAGCCCGGCCACGGCAGCCCGACCGAACCCGGCTTCTTGAGCCATTCCTCCCCGGAGATCGCCGTCCCACCGCCTTCGGTGGCCGCGTAGTACTCGGTGACGACCGGCCCCCACCAGTCGAGCATCCGGCGTTTGACCTCCAGCGGACAGGGCGCGGCGCCGTGGATCATCACGCGCAGCGAACTCAGGTCGTAGGCCGCGCGGACGTCGTCCGGCAGCGCGAGCAGACGCCGGAACTGCGTCGGGACCATATGGCTGTGCGTGACACGGTGCCGCTCGATCAGCCGCAGCATGTCCTCGGCGTCCCAGCGGTCCATCAGCACCGCGGTATGCCCCAGCTGCAGGGAAATCGCGACGAAGTTCAGCACCGCCGTGTGATAGAGCGGCGACCCGCACAGGTGCACGTGGTCGTCGTGCGGCGCGAGCCCGAAGATGCCGAAGAACCACGTCGACGCGCCAGGGACGGAGTCGGGATCGGCGCCGGTCAACGGCCGCCGGACACCCTTGGGCCGTCCCGTGGTGCCCGATGTGTAGAGCATCGGCGAGCCCGCCGTGCGCCGCTCCGGACGTCCGTCGCCCTCGCCGGAGCCGAGCTCTTCGATCCGGCGGAAACCCTCGACGTCGCCGACGGCGAACCGCCCGCGCTCCGGGATCCCTGCCTCGTCCGCGGCCGCGATCGCGACATCGGCGAAGCGTTCGTGCGCGAGGAACGCTTTGGCGCCGCTGTCGGAGAGGATGTAGGCGACCTCCGGCCCGACCAGATGCCAGTTGACCACCACGATGTACAGACCGGACTGGATGGCGGCGAAATACGCCGCGACGAGCTCGTCGCCGTTGGGCTGCAGGACGACGACCACGTCCCCGGCTTCGAGCCCGAGGGCCTGCAGCCCCCGCGCGTACGCGTTCGCTTTCGCGGCGAGCTCCCCGTACCCGATCGAGCGGCCGTCCGGATCGACGAGCGCGACCCGCTCCGGCTCCTGTGCGGCGATGTTCCAGACCCCAAGTGTCCCGGTGGCAGTCGACATACTGGCAAATCTAGAACGCGTTCCACTCAAGAGCAACCGTCAGCAAGGCCCAGATGAGCAGTCTTGCTCGAAAATCGAGAACGTGTTTCACTCAGGATGTGAGCGCACCTGAACTCCCGCTGTCGGCCCCGCTCAACGTGGGCTTCGACTACACGCGTTCGGTCGGCCCCGTGCTCGGCCGGTTCGTCAACGCCCTGCGCGAGCGCCGCGTCGAAGGCGTCCGGGGCAGCGACGGCCGCGTCCACGTGCCACCGCTGGAATACGATCCCGTGACCGCCGAGGCGCTGTCCGAATTCGTGCCGGTGGCTTCCGAGGGCGTGATCGTCTCGTGGTCCTGGATCGCCGAACCCGTCGACGGCCAGCCGTTGTCGCGGCCGTTCGCGTGGGCGCTGATCCGGCTCGACGGCGCCGACACCCCGCTCCTGCACGCGGTCGACGCCGGCTCCCCCGCGAGTGTCCACACCGGACAACGAGTCCGGATCCGCTGGGCCGACGAGACCGTCGGCCACATCCGCGACATCGCCTACTTCGTCCCCGCCGACGGCCCCGACACCGAAGCGACCGAGGCTCCTCCCCCGATCGCGAAACGTGAAGAGGGCGCGCCCGTCAGCGTGGTGATCACGCCGATCCACCTGCGCTACGAACATTCCGCGTCACCGGAGGAAAGCCGGTACCTGCGCGGGCTCGCCGAGGGGAAGCTGATCGGCCAGCGCTGCCCGTCCTGCGAGAAGGTCTACATCCCGCCGCGCGGCGCCTGCCCGACGGACGGCGTCCCGACCACCGACGAGGTCGAGCTGCCCGACACCGGCATCGTCACGACGTTCTGCATCGTGAACGTGCCGTTCCTCGGCCAGAAGATCAAACCGCCGTACGTGGCCGCGTACATCCTGCTCGACGGCGCGGACATCGCGTTCCTGCACCTGGTCCTCGGCTGCGACGCCGCCGACGTCCGCATGGGCATGCGGGTCCGGGCCGCGTGGAAACCGCGGGACGAATGGTGGACGTCGCTGGAGAACATCGGCCATTTCGAACCGACCGGCGAACCCGACGCACCATACGAATCCTTCGCCCACCATCTGTGAGGACCACCGTGCCAGATGTAGCAGTCGTGGGCTTCGCGCAGGCCCCCAACGTCCGCAGCACCCCGGGCACCACCAACGGCGTGGAAATGCTGGTGCCGATCTTCGCCGAGGTCTTCGAGCGCACCGGTCTCTCCAAAGAGGACATCGGGTTCTGGTGCTCGGGCTCCTCGGATTACCTCGCCGGCCGCGCGTTCTCGTTCATCGCCGCCGTCGACGCCATCGGCGCCTTCCCGCCGATCCACGAGTCGCATGTCGAGATGGACGCCGCCTGGGCGTTGTACGAGGCCTGGCTGAAGATCCGGATGGGCGAGGTCGACACGGCGCTCGTCTACGGCTTCGGCAAGTCTTCCGCCGGGCAGCTGCGCCGGGTGCTGGCCCTGCAAATGGACCCGTACGTCGTCGCGCCGCTGTGGCCGGACTCGGTGAGCGTCGCCGGGATCCAGGCGAGGCTGGGACTCGAATCCGGGCTCTGGTCGGAGAAAGATCTCGCCGAGGTCGCCGCGCGCAGCCGCGCGGACGCCGCCCGGAACCCGGCCGCGCAGCTCTCCGGAACGGTCGAGATCGCCGAACTCCTGGATGCCCCGTATTTCGCGGATCCCTTGCGTGTCCACGACATCGCTCCCATCACCGACGGCGCCGCCGTACTCGTGCTCGCGTCCGCCGAGCGGGCCGCGGACCTCGTCGACAGCCCGGCGGTGATCACCGGGATCGAGCACCGCGTCGACTCCCCCGCGCTCGGCGTCCGAGACCTCACCAAGTCGCCCTCGACGGCGGCCGCCGGGCGGGCACTCGACCTCGACGGCGTCGAGGTCGCGGAACTGCACGCGCCGTTCACGCATCAGGAACTGATCCTGCGCGACGCGCTGGGCCTCGGCGACCAGGTGCGGATCAACCCCTCCGGCGGCGTCCTGACGGGCAATCCGATGTTCTCGGCGGGACTGGCCCGGATCGGCGAGGCGGCGAACCGCATTCTCGACGGCAGCGCGCGCAAGACCCTCGCCCACGCGACCAGCGGCCCCGTCCTCCAGCAGAACCTGGTCGCGACCTTGGAGGTCCTCTCGTGAAGCACCTCGCGGCCGTACTGGGAACCGGCCAGACCCACCACAAGGCCAAACGCACCGACGTGTCCATGCCCGGCCTGCTCCGGGAGGCCATCGACCGGGCGATGCTCGACGCCCGGACCGGCTGGGACGACATCGACGCGGTCGTCCTCGGCAAGGCGCCGGATCTGTTCGAGGGCGTGATGATGCCCGAACTGTTCCTCGCCGACGCGCTCGGCGCGACCGGGAAACCGTTGCTGCGCGTGCACACCGCCGGTTCGGTCGGCGGCTCGACCGCGCTCGTCGCGGCGTCGCTCGTGCAGGCCGGCGTGCACAAGCGGGTGCTGACCGTGGCCTTCGAGAAGCAGTCCGAGTCGAACGCCATGTGGGGCCTGTCGATCCTGCCGCCGTTCCAGATGCCGGTGGGCGCCGGGGCGGGCGGCTATTTCGCGCCGCACGTGCGCTCGTACATCCGGCGCTCCGGCGCGCCCGACCACGTCGGCGCGATCGTCGCGGCCAAGGACCGCCGCAACGGTGCCCTCAATCCGTACGCCCACCTGCGGCAGTCCGACATCACGGTGGAGTCGGTGCAGGCGTCGCAGATGCTGTGGGACCCGATCCGCTACGACGAGACGTGCCCGTCTTCGGACGGCGCCTGCGCGATGGTGATCGGCGACGAAGCCTCGGGCGACGCCGTTCCCGGTGGCGCGGCGTGGATCCACGCGACCGCGATGCGCACCGAGCCGACCACGTTCGCCGGACGGGACCAGGTGAACCCCCAGGCGGGCCGGGACGCCGCCGCCGCGTTGTGGCGGGACGCGGGGATCACCGACCCACTGTCCGAAGTGGACGCCGCCGAGATCTACGTGCCCTTCTCGTGGTTCGAGCCGATGTGGCTGGAGAACCTGGGATTCACCGAAGAGGGGCAAGGCTGGAAGCTCACCGAAGCCGGCGAGACCGCGCTCGGCGGGCGCCTGCCGGTCAACCCGTCGGGCGGCGTGCTGTCGTCGAACCCGATCGGGGCGTCGGGGATGCTCCGGTTCTCCGAAGCGGCCAAGCAGGTGATGGGCCGGGCCGGGGACTACCAGGTCGACGGCGCGCGGATCGCGCTCGGGCACGCGTACGGCGGCGGTTCGCAGTTCTTCTCGATGTGGGTGGTGGGGTCGGCGAAACCCGGTTCCTGATATCCCTGTGGTGCCATGAACGGTCCGTTACTTGCAAATTTTGCGAGTAACGGACCGTTCATGACACTGGGGGTCAGGGGCGGCGGCGCGGCCTGAGGCGTTGCGCGGCCAGCGTCGCGACCACCCCGGTCACCGCGCCCACCAGCACCGGCTTGAGCCCGTGCCGGTCCGGTGCCGCCACCACGGGCCGGACCACCACCGGCGGCGGTGGCCGGACCGGGTCCGGCGGGGCGTCACGCGCGGTCGCCGTCCAAGCGGTCACGAACACCAGCATCCTGGCCACCAGCGAGATGAAGAAGATCAGGCCGATGATGGAGCCGAACGCGACCCCGGTCGGCGAGTTCCCGATCAAGCGCAGGTAGATCCCACCGGCCAGCTTCAGCAGTTCGAAGCCCAGCGCCAGCGCGACCGCGCCGCGCATCGCGCTGCGGACCCCCACCGGTTTCCGCGGCAGCCGGGTGAGCACCCAGAGGAATACGAGCCAGTTGGCCAGTAGCGCCAAGGGAATCGAGATCGCCGACAGCACGTTGTGTCCCCACGCGGTGTCGTCCACCCCGGCCAGCCCCAGCAGGTAGCGGCCGAGCGCGGACCCGGAGATGGTGATGGCGAAGGACACCAGCAGCGCGCTCGCGAGGCCGAGCAGCGCGAGCAGGTCCGCGGCGATCGTGCGCAGGAGCGGGAGATCGGACCGGTTCTGGCCCCACAGCGCGGTGAGCGCGTCGCGGAGCGAGTTCATCCAGTTCCAGCCGGAGTACAACCCGATGATCAGACCGATGATCCCGACGCTCGTGCGCTGCTCGACGAACCCGGTGAGCAGCTCCCCAGCCTTGTCGCCGAGCGCCCCTGGCAACGTGCCGGTGATCGCGTTCAGCATCGACTCGATCAGCTGCGGCTGGCTGGCCAGCACGAAACCCGCCACCGAAACCGCGACCATGAGAATGGGCACCAGCGAGAACAGGCTGAAATAGGTGATCGACGCGACGTAGTGGTAACCGCCGTACTCGATGTAGCGGTTCACCGCCCGCGCCACGTGGTCCAGCCAGCGGTAGCGGGCACGCAGCCGCTGCCATTTCGTCGGTGCTTGCTTCTCCCTCACACGCCAATGTCTACCTCAGCGAGGTCACGGCTCGTGGTCAACACGCGATCAAGCGAGCGCGATCAGCCCCGAGCCGTCGTCCTCCGGCAGCGACGGACCCGCGGTCGCCAGCACGGTGTTGCCGAGAAAGTCCAGCTCACAGCCGAGGGTGGAGAGGAACGCGGTGTCGGCGGCGTCCCGGCCGGTCGCGATCCGGCACAGGCTCTGCCTCGGCGCGAGGCCGGTGGCGTCGAACACGTACCAGCGGCCGTCGATCGCGGCCTCGAACACCGCGTGGAAGTCCATTGGGGACAGTCCGGGCGCGTAGACCGCGGCGAACCGGGCGGGGATGTCGAGCACGCGGCACAGCGAGATGCAGACGTGCGCGTAGTCGCGGCACACCCCTTCCCCGGCGAGGTAGGTGTCGACGGCGTCGTCGGTCGGCGAACCGGAACCGACCACATAGGACAGGTGCTCGCCAACGTGCCGGACGATGGCCTCCACCTGGGCGCGCGCGCCGGGCAAGCCGCCGAAGCGGGACAACGCGAGCCCGCCCATCCGGTCCGAGGGGCAGTACCGGCTGGGCCTGGTGTAGCGGATGACGTCGTCCATGGCGACCGGCTCGGCGTCGGCGGGATCGAGCGACCGTTCGGCCCGGTACCGTACGACGTGTTCCCCGGACGGCAGATCGACGACCTGGGCCCGGCTCCCGTGTTCGAACGCCACCTGGCGCGGCGGCGCGGGATAGGCGAACTCCTCCTGAGCGGCCCCGCCGGCGAGCGCGATCACGAACGCGGCGGGGCCGGGTTTCGTGACCCGGAAGGACATTTCGACGTCGACCTGAACGTGGGGACCCATGGCCCCATGGTGCCCCACGGGGCCGCGTCCGGCCGATCAGGTCAGGCGTAGCGGACCTGGTAGTGCTTGATCCCGTTGAGCCAGCTCGACCGGAGCCGGTCGGGCGGGGCCACTTCCGCGATGTCCGGCATGACGTCGGCGATGGCGTTGAAGATCAGGTCGATCTCCAGCCGCGCGAGGTTGGCGCCGATGCAGTAGTGCGAACCCGTGCCGCCGAAGCCGACGTGCGGATTGTCCTCGCGGAGGATGTCGAACTTCTCCGGCTCGTCGAAATGGTCCGGGTCGAAGTTCGCGGAGCTGTAGAACATCCCGACCCGGTCGCCCTTGCGGATGTGCTGCCCGCCGAGTTCGGTGTCCCTGGTCGCGGTGCGCTGGAAGGCGACCACCGGGGTGGCCCAGCGGACGATCTCGTCCGGGGCGGTCTTCGGCCGCTCCTTCTTGTACAGCTCCCATTGGTCGGGGTGATCGAGGAACGCCTTCATCCCGTGGGTGATCGCGTTGCGCGTGGTCTCGTTGCCCGCGACGGCGAGCAGGATGACGAAGAAGCCGAACTCGTCCGACGCCAGCGACTCGCCGTCGACGTCGGCCTGCACCAGCTTCGTGACGATGTCGTCCATCGGGCACTTGCGCCGTTCTTCGGCCATGTTCCAGGCGTAGCCGACGATCTCCGCGGACGCGGCCAGCGGTTCGACCTCGTACTCGGGGTCGTCGTAGGCGACCATCTGGTTGGACCAGTCGAAGACCTTGAGCCGGTCTTCCTGCGGGATGCCGATCAGTTCCGCGATGGCCTGCAAGGGAAGTTCGCAGGCGACGTCGACGACGAAATCGCCGGAGCCCTTCTTCTTGGCCTCGCTGACGATCCGCTCCGCGCGATCGCGCAGGGTGTCCTCGAGCTTCGCGATCGACCTCGGCGTGAAGCCCTTCGACACGATCCGCCGCAGCTTCGTGTGCTGCGGAGCGTCCATGTTGAGCAGAACCAGCCGGTTGGCTTCGAGACTGTCGTCGGTCATGTTCTCGTCGAACCGGATGATCGCGGTCTTCTCCCGGGAGGAGAACAGCTCGCTGTCCCTCGACACCGCCTTGACGTCTTCGAGCCGGCTGACCACCCAGTAGCCGTCATCGCGGAAGCCCGCGGTGTTGTGCGGCTGCGGGTTCCACCAGACCGGTGCCGTACGGCGGAGTTCGGCGAACTCCTCCAGAGGCAGTCTGGTGGCGTAAAGATCCGGATCGGTGAAATCGAAACCGGCGGGGATCAGGGGAGCGGCCACGGGCTACCTCCTACGCGGTTCGCCAATGAAACACGTTCTAGACCCGATTGAAGCATACGGCGTTTACCAAGTGAAGAGTTTCTAGTGAAACCCGTTAACTCGGCCGCCGTCGATCATGCGACCCCAGCGTGGAGCGGGAACGGCGACCAGTGATCAAAATCGAGCCAACCCTGCGGCGACTTGCTCAAATCAAGAACGTGTTCTACTTTTCGAGGTAGTGAACAGTGTTTCCCAGGAGGCGAACGTGGGTAGTCCGGTGATCGTCGAGGCGGTCCGCACCCCTGTCGGCAAGCGCGGGGGTCACCTGGCGGGATTGCACGCCGCCGAGATCCTCGGCGCGGCACAGCGCGCCCTGCTCGAACGCGCGGGACTGGATCCCACGCTGGTCGAGCAGGCGATCGGCGGCGCCGTGACCCAGGCGGGCGAGCAGGCGGGAAACGTCACGCGCACCGCATGGCTGCACGCCGGGCTTCCCGAGACCACGGGCGCGACCACCATCGACGCCCAGTGCGGCTCGGCGCAGCAGGCGACGCACCTGATCGCCGGGCTCATCGCGGCAGGCGCGATCGACGCCGGCGTCTCCTGCGGGGTCGAGGCGATGAGCCGGGTCCCACTGGGCGCGAACCGCGGCGAAGGCATCGGTACGCCCCGTCCGGAGTCGTGGTCGATCGACATGCCCAACCAGTACGGCGCGGCCGAGCGGATCGCGGAACGCCGCGGGATCACCCGGCAGGACGTCGACCGGTTCGGCACCGAGTCCCAGGCCAAGGCCGCCGCCGCGTGGGCCGCGGGGCATTTCGACCGCGAGGTCGTCGCGGTGAAGGCCCCGGTGCTCGGCGAAGACGGCGCGCCGACCGGCGAGACACGGCTGGTGACCCGCGACCAAGGCCTCCGTGAGACGACCGTCGAAGGCCTCGCCAGGCTCAAGCCCGTCCTCGAAGGCGGCGTGCACACGGCCGGGACTTCGTCGCAGATCTCCGACGGCGCGGCCGCGCTCCTCCTGATGGACTCGGACCGGGCCAAGGCGCTGGGCCTCAAGCCGCGAGCGCGGATCGTCTCGCAGGCGCTGGTCGGCGCGGAGCCGTACTACCACCTCGACGGCCCCGTGCAGGCGACCGAGCGTGTCCTGGCCAAGGCCGGGATGACGATCGGTGACCTCGACCTCTTCGAAGTCAACGAGGCCTTCGCTTCAGTTGTGTTGTCGTGGCAGCGGGTACACCGGCCCGGCGAGGACAGGGTCAACGTGAACGGTGGCGCGATCGCGCTCGGGCATCCCGTCGGCAGCACCGGCGCCCGCCTGCTGACCACGGCGTTGCACGAACTGGAACGCCGGGACGCGAGCACCGCCCTGGTGACGATGTGCGCCGGCGGCGCGCTTTCCACCGGCACGATCATCGAACGGATCTAGCGTCGCGTGCTCTGCCGCCTTGCCTCCGCGGCGGATTCACGTGGTTCCTGGCAAGACGGCGAAAAGTCGCTCGTGCTGGATGCACTCGGGCTTTCTCTGACGGGCCAGGCCGCGTTGGCCGCAGCGGCGTAAGGCAAGCAGGTCACGCGGCGCAGGCGCCGAGCCCACTTCACTCAGGGTGAGAGGTGTGTGGAAATAGGGACGTTCACTGTCTCTATTTCCACACAGTGCTCGTGACCGGACCGATCACTCTCGACTGGCCACCTGCCTGCCCTCCTAGCCCAAGCCGACCTCGACCACCGGACCGTTGTCCGGCCTCGCGAGCCGTTTGCTCCCCTGGCCCTCCTTCCAGAAGTCGAAATAGATGGTGTCGCCCTCGACCCAGGTCAGTACCGCCTCGGTGAGGTCGAGCCGGAAGACGTGCGCCTCCCCGTCGTCGCCCTGCAGGCGGGCGACCTCCGCCGGATCGGTGATCTCGACGGCCTTTCCCGACACCTTCGCGTCCGCGCCGCCCTCGTCGATCGCCGAGGCGGCGTGGATCGCGAACCTGCCGTCGCGCCGCAGATCCTTCGCCTTCATCGCGCCGATCATCGAACCGATCAGCAGGTCCCGCTCACGGAAATCGACTTCACTGCCACTGACCCTCGGCGAGCCGTCCCGCCGGACCGTCGCCAGCACATGCGACTTCTCCGCGGTGAACCGCTCTTTGATCTTCTCCGCCAGCGCGGGTGCCTCTTCACTGAACTGCTGCCACGTCGCCATGCGGAACAGCGTCCCACCGGGGTCCGACAGTTTCGAGCGCTCAGGGCCGCGGCGCCCCCATCGGGTTCGGCAGCGGGATCGCTCCAGCGTCGAAGATCCGGCGGCTCAGCGGGACGGCGATCCGCACGGCCTCGGCGGCCCCGTCCTCGCCGAGTGCCTCGAGCGGGCCGGCGGCGAGACGGTCGGTCTCGTCTTCGATCCGTTGGCGCAGCGCGATTCCCGTGCCGGTGAGCGTCAGATCGGCGTCGAGGATGCCCCGTTCGGACAACCGCGCGACGCTCTCGTTCCACTCTTCGTCGGACCAGCCGCGGTTGACCTGGATGACCTCGCGCGTCACCGCTCCACTGCCGATATGGGTCAGCGTGGTGTCGAGCCCGCGCAGCCTGGCGGCGACGGCGGAGAGCACGTGACCGTCCCCGCGATGCTCGCGCAACACCGTCGCCGCGAGCCAGACCCGGCCGGCGGGCGTGGCGGGCCTGGTGACCGAGGACCAGGCGGCGGCGAGCGGCCTGGCCGCGTAGTCGGCACCGGCGACGGCCGTTCCAGAAGATCGGCGAGTTCCGCGAGAGGCGCGTCGGCGGGCAAGATCCGGTTCAGGGCTTCCTCGACGGCGGCCAACCGGCTCCGGAGCACGGCCGCGGGTCCGGCGTATTTCCACGCGTCGGGCAGGGATCGCGCGACCATTCCCGGGGCGAACCCGAAGAGCATCGCGGTCGCGGGTGGTTCCGGCAGCGGCCCGAGCGGCGCGACCCGGCCGGCGAAATAGCCCATCCACCAGCTCGGCAGGCCGACCGCCTTGGCCGCGGCCGCCGTTTCCGGGGCGAAGTAGACGACGGCGTGCAGCGGCTCGACAGCTTCCCAGAGACGGCGCTGAAGTGATTTCACACCTCCATCTTGCCGCGCGGAAAACCGGATGCGGCCGATCGCGGCGTGGTGTGTGATCGCGGCATGGCGATCACCGTGGAGAAGCCGGGACCCGACGGACTGCCCGAGGCCGTGGACGCGCTGCGAGAGTGGCAATCCGAAGGCGTGGCCTGGCAGCTACATCCCGGTGACCTCGGCTGGTTCTGGCGCTCGGGGGCGGAGGCGACGGCCGAGGCGGTCCGGATCTGGCGCCGTGACGGGCGGATTCTCGCCGTCGGGCTCCTGGACGGGGCCGACCTCCTGCGCGTGACGACCGCACCCGACGTCCGCCGGGACGAGGAACTGGCGCGGCGGATGGCCGAAGACGTGATCGCGCCGGAACGCGGTGTGCTGCCCTCAGGAGAGGTGGCCGTCGAAGCGCCGATGGACGCGCTGCTCCAGGATCTGCTGCCCGGGCACGGCTGGCGCACCGGCGAACCGTGGACGCCACTGAGCCTCGATCTCGCCGAACCGGTGAAGGCACCGGACCTGCGGGTCGAGACGATCGGACCGGACAACTGCCACGTATGGGCCGACGTGATGCGAGGAGCGTTCGACGGCTCGACGTTCACTCCTGAGAAGTGGCGCACGATGGCGACCGGTGCGCCGTACGCCGACTCCCGGTACCTGGTCGGGTACGACTCGCGGGGCGACGCCGTCGCGGCGGTGGCCGTGTGGTCGGCGGGCCAGGGGAAGCCCGGGATCCTCGAGCCGATGGGGGTGCACCGGGACCATCGTGGGCACGGTCATGGCAGGGCGATCACCCTCGCCGCGGCGGCCGCGCTCCGGGAGCTGGGGTCGTCGAGCGCGGGCGTGAACACGCCGAGTTCCAACGTCGCCGCCGTCGCGACGTACGAATCGGGTGGGTTCCGGCGGCTTCCCGAGGTCCGGGACCTGGCGCGGACGCCTCGTGAGTGATCGGGGCCTTCACAGACTCGACGATCGGCCACGTCCGCCACATGGGTACCTGCAGTCACAGCGGCCGCGAGGGTGGTGTTGCGAATGTGGCTTTCGCAACCCTCCCCTCCTGCCCTGGCGCGCACCCAGAAGTACATGAAGGCCCCCTTCCTTGCGCCTAGGTACGGGAAGGGGGCCTTCATGTACTCGGGTCTCGAAACCCTAAGCCCCATAAACAGGTTCAGGGACCGGAGCTTCGGCCAGCAGTTCCGCCACGACGGGCCCGAGTTCGGCGGGCGACCACCGGGAACCCTTGTCCCGCACCGCGCCGTGCCGCCAGCCCTGCGCGATCGAGACGCGCCCGCCGTCGACCTCGAACACCCGCCCGGTGACCCCGGATGATTCCTCGCTGCCGAGCCACACCACCAGCGGGGACACGTTTTCCGGTGCCATGGCGTCGAAACCGTCCTCCGGCGCGGCCATGTCGTCGGCGAAGGCCACTTCGGTCATCCGGGTGCGGGCGGCCGGGGCGATCGCGTTCACGGTGACGCCGTACCGCGCGAATTCGGTGGCGGCGACCAGTGTGAGCCCGAGGATCCCGGACTTCGCGGCCGCGTAGTTCCCCTGCCCGACACTGCCGAGCAGCCCCGCGCCCGAACTGGTGTTGATCACCCGCGCCGCCCGCGTCCGGCCCGCCTTCGCCTCGGTTCGCCAGTATTCGGCGGCGTGCCGTGTCGGCGCGAAATGCCCTTTCAGATGGACACGGATGACCGCGTCCCATTCGTCCTCGCCGAGGTTGACCAGCATCCGGTCGCGCAGGAATCCCGCGTTGTTGACCAGGACGTCCAGCCCGCCGAAGGTCTCGACGGCCGTCCGCACCAGCGCCGAGGCGCCGTCCCACGAGGCGATGTCGTCGGTGTTCGCCACCGCTTTGCCGCCGAGCGCCTCGATCTCGTCGACGACGTCCTGCGCGGGCCCGGCCGATCCGCCGCTTCCGTCGATCCCGGCGCCGAGGTCGTTCACCACCACCCGCGCGCCCTCGGCGGCGAACGCGAGCGCGTGCGCCCGCCCGATACCCCGACCGGCTCCGGTCACCACCACGATCCGACCGTCGGCGATCCCGCTCACACCGGCTCCTTTCGTTCTTTCACCAGGGAATTGGAAGCGGCGAGGAAGGCGGGCACCTCTCCCCCGCCGTGTACGGTCAGGCAGGCGCCGCTGACGTAGGAAGCCAGCGAAGAAGCCAGGAACACCGCGCAGGAACCGATCTCGTCCGGGTCGGCCAACCGTCCTAACGGGACAGTCGCGCCCACCGCCGCGATACCCGCCTCGTCGCCGTAGTGCAGATGCGAGTGCTCCGTCCGCACCATGCCGACGTCGAGCCCGTTGACCCGCACCTTCGGCGCCCACTCGACGGCGAGCGACGCGGTCAGGTTGTCGAGTCCCGCTTTCGCGGCGCCGTAGGACGCCGTGCCCGGCGACGGTCTCGTCGCGCTGACGCTGCTGATGTTCACGATGACGCCGCCGCTTTCCTGCCGCTGCATGATCGCGTTCGCCGCGCGGGCGACGTTCAACGGCGCCAGCAGGTTCAGCGCGACGATCTTTTCGTGGAACCGCGGCGACGCGTTCGCCGCCTCGGCGTACGGCGCGCCGCCCGCGTTGTTGACCACGACGTCGAGCCTGCCGTGACGGCGGACGACCTCTTCGACGAGCGCGTCGACCTCTTTCGGGTCGCGGACGTCGCAGGAGATGAAGGTCGACGCGCCGTCCCCGGCGCAGACGGGCCGTTCGGGTTCGGTGCGCGCGCAGGTGACGACTTCGGCACCGGCACGCAGAAAAGTCCTGGTGACACCGGCGCCGACGCCGCGTACCCCACCGGTCACCAGCACCACGGCGCCGTCGAGCCGGAGTTCGAGTGCCATGCCGGGCCTCCTTCACGTCGCTGTACCCGGGCCGGACGTCCTGCTAACGTACCAAGCAAGTGCTAGGTTTGGTAGCTGAGAAGGGTGCCCGATGACCGTTTCCACCCACTCACCGGAGCCCGGCATCGCCGTGGTCACGGTCGACGCGCCCCCGGTGAACGCGCTGAGCGTGAAGGGATGGTTCGCCCTCGCGTCCGCCGTCACCGACGCCGGACGCGATCCGGCGACCCACGTGGTGGTGCTGCGCGCGGAAGGCCGCGGGTTCAACGCCGGGGTCGACATCAAGGAGATCCAGCGTGATCCGGGATACGGCGCGCTGATCGGCGCGAACGAGGGCTGCGCGGCGGCGTTCTCCGCCGTGTACGACTGCGCCGTCCCGGTGATCGCCGCGGTGCAGGGTTTCTGCCTCGGCGGCGGGGTCGGCCTGGTCGGCAACGCGGACGTGGTGATCGCCAGCGAGGACGCGACCTTCGGGCTCCCGGAGGTCGATCGCGGCGCGCTCGGCGCGGCGACCCATCTCTCGCGGCTGGTCCCCCAGCATCTGATGCGCGCCTTGTACTACACGGCTTCGACGATCACCGCGGAGCAGTTGCACCACCACGGTTCGGTCTACGCCGTGGTCTCGCGGGAGGAACTCGACGAGACCGCGCTCGGCCTCGCGCGGCAGATCGCGGCGAAGGACACCCGCGTGATCCGCGCCGCGAAACAGGCCATCAACGGCATCGACGTCCAGCCCGTGCACCGCAGCTACCGCTTCGAGCAGGGATTCACCTTCGAACTCAACCTGGCTGGCGTCTCGGACGGCGCACGCCAGGAGTTCTTGGACGGTAAGGGGAAGTGATGGCCGACAAGCGGATGACGCCGGACGAGATCGCCGCCGAACTGCGGGACGGCATGACGATCGGGATCGGCGGCTGGGGCTCGCGGCGCAAGCCCATGGCGCTGGTGCGCGCGATCCTGCGGTCTCCGGTCAAGGATCTCACCGTGGTCTCCTACGGCGGTCCGGACGTCGGACTGCTGGCGTCGGCGGGCAAGATCAAGCATCTCGTCTTCGGTTTCGTCACGCTGGACTCCATTCCCTACGACCCGTGGTTCTCCCGGGTGCGGGAGGCCGGGTCGATCAGTGTCACGGAGTACGACGAAGGGGTGTTCGGGACCGGGCTTTCCGCTGCCGCGCAACGGCTTCCGTTCCTGCCGACCCGCGCGGGCCTCGGCTCCGGCGTGATGGACCTGAACCCGTCGCTGCGCACCGTCCGCTCGCCGTACGACGACGCCGAAGACCTGCTGGCCGTGCCCGCGCTGAAGCTCGACGCGGCGTTCGTCCACCTCAACCGCGCCGACGCCCGTGGCAACGCGCAGTACCTCGGGCCCGATCCGTACTTCGACGAGCTGTTCGCCCTCGCCGCCGACAAGTGTTACGTGTCCACGGAAAAGATCGTTGAGACGGCCGAACTCACCGAAGCGGGACCCGTGCAGAGCCTGCTGCTGAGCCGGATGCTCGTCACCGGGGTGGCCGAGACGCCGAACGGCGCGCATTTCACCACCGCCGTCCCGGACTACGGGCGCGACGAACGTTTCCAGCGCTACTACGCCGAAGCGGCCAAGGATCTCGACGCGTGGCCGAAGTTCGTCGACAGGTTCCTGGCCGGGGACGAAGCGCACTACCAGAAGGCCGTCGCCGAATTCGGGGAGTCCGCATGAGTGACATCAGCCGTGCCGAAGTGGCCGTCGTGGCCTGCGCCGAACTGTTCCGCGGTGACGGCGAGATCGTGGTGAGCCCCATGGGTTTCATCCCGTCGCTGGGCGCCAGGCTCGCCAGGCTGACGTTCGAGCCGGACATCCTGCTGTCCGACGGCGAGGCGTATCTGATGACCCCGGACGCCGTCGTCGAAGGCTGGCAACCGTTCCGCAAGGTCCTCGACACCGTGGTACCGCGCGGAAAACGGCATGTGGTGATGGGGGCCAACCAGATCGACGGCGAAGGCAACCAGAACATCTCGGCGATCGGCGACCATTCGCGCCCCAGGAAACAACTTCTCGGCGTGCGCGGCGGGCCGGGCAACACCGCCAACCACCGCACGAGCTACTGGGTTCCCCGGCACGGCAAGCGGGTTTTCGTCGATCAGGTCGACATCGTGTCCGGTGTCGGCTACGCCAGGGCACGTGAGGCGGGGCTGCGGCATCACGACGTCCACCGCGTCGTCACCAATCTCGGCGTCCTGGACTTCGGCGGCGAAGACCACGCGCCGAGGCTGCTGTCCGTGCATCCGGGGGTTTCCGTGGACGAGGTCGTCGAGGCGACGTCGTTCCCGCTGAGCACCGACGGGGTCACCGAGTCCAGGCTGCCGACCGAGCGCGAGCTGCGGTTGATCCGCACCAGCCTCGACCCGAAGTCCTCGCGGGACAAGGAAGTCCCGTCGTGAAGACCGCGCTGACCGAACTCGCCGGGATCCGGCACCCGATCGTGCAGACCGGGATGGGCTGGGTCGCCGGGCCGCGGCTGGTGTCCGCGACGGCGGAAGCGGGCGGCCTCGGCATCCTCGCGTCCGCGACGATGACCTACGACGAACTGGCGGCGGCCGTCAAGGAGGTCAAGAGCCGCACGTCCCAGCCGTTCGGGGTCAATCTGCGCGCGGACGCCGAAGACGCCGCGCGCCGGGTCGAACTGCTCATCACCGAAGAAGTCCGCGTCGCGTCCTTCGCACTCGCGCCGAAGAAGGACATGATCGCGCGGCTCAAGGACAACGGCGTCCTCGTCGTTCCTTCGGTCGGCGCGGCCAGGCACGCGGAGAAGGTCGCGGGCTGGGGTGCGGACGCCGTCATCGTGCAGGGCGGTGAGGGCGGCGGGCACACCGGCGGGGTCGCGACGACGCTGCTGCTGCCGTCGGTGCTGGACGCGGTCGACATCCCGGTGGTCGCCGCGGGCGGCTTCTTCGACGGCCGGGGGCTGGCCGCCGCGCTCGCCTACGGGGCGGCCGGGGTCGCCATGGGCACCCGGTTCCTCCTGACGAAGGAAAGCACCGTCCCGGACGAGATCAAGCAGGCGTACCTCGCCCGTGACCTCAACGGCACCGTCGTCACCCGGAAGGTGGACGGTATGCCGCATCGCGTACTCCGGACGGAACTGGTCGACGCGCTCGAGTCCGCCGGGCCGGTGCGCGGGCTCGCCAGGGCCGCCCGCAACGCCTCGAAGTTCCGGAAGCTGACCGGGCTGTCGTGGCGCTCGCTGACCACCGAGGGGCTGCGGATGAAACGCGGCGGCGACCGGACCTGGTCGCAGGTCCTGATGGCCGCCAACACGCCGATGCTGTTGCGCGCCGGGCTCGTCGAGGGCGATCGGACCGCCGGGGTGCTGGCATCCGGGCAGGTCGTCGGCCTCCTCGACGACCTGCCCGCCGTCGGCGACCTGATCGAGACGATCGTCGCCGACGCCACCGGCATCCTGCGGCGGCTGGGCTCGGAGTGAGGGGCCGGGCACGCTGTGTTTGACTTCGGCCATGATCTCGGAGAGTCGTTGTCCGGTCGAGGACGGTGAGCTGTACGTCCGCAGCACCGGCGAAGGGCCGCTTCTGCTCCTGATCGCGGGCGGGCTGGGCTCGGCGGACACCTTCCGGGCGATGACGAAGCTGCTCGCGGACGACTACACCGTCGTCACCTACGACCGGCGCGGTCACTTCCGCAGCACGGACACGAGCACCGGCCCGGTGAGCGTGCCGAAGCAGGCCGACGACGCCTACGCGGTGCTCCAGCACGTCGGGGGCGCCCCCGCGAGCGTGTTCGGCACCAGCGCGGGCGCCATGATCGGTCTCGACCTCGTCACCCGGTACCCGGACGCGGCGACGGTGCTGGTCGCGCACGAACCGCCGGCCATCCAGCTCCTGCCCGACGCGCTCGGCTGGCTCGACGAGGCCAACGCCCAGGTCCGGCTCGCGCAGGCGGGTGACCTGATGGGGGCGTTCAAACGGTTCACCGACGGTATCGCCGGCGCCGCGCTGCCCGAGCTGCGCGCGATCCGCCTGCCGAACGAAGAGGACTGGAAACGGCTGTTCGGCCGCGAGCTGGCCGAGATCCTCGACTACCTCCCCGATCTGCGGGCACTGCGGCGGAGCCGGACCGAGATCGTCCCCGTCGCCGGTGTCGGCAGCCGGGGGCACTACCACTACCAGCCCGCGAAGATCCTCGCGCTCGAACTGGGGTTGCCGTTCACGGAGGTGCCGGGCGCGCATCTGGCTCCACAGCGGAATCCCGCCCAGTTCACCGAAGCGCTGCGGGACCTCCTCGAGGCCTGAGGCTGGCTTCGAGACCTCTGTGGGTTCTGGAGGCGGTGCCGCGAAAGCCACTTTCGGGACATCAGACGTCTCGAAAGTGGCTTTCGCGGCATGGTCGCCAGGGCGGTGCCGGACCCGACCGCAGCCGAGGTTGCGAAAGCCACTTTCGCAACCTTCAACGTTGCGA
>NZ_JBHVKW010000037.1:0-66102 GCF_042797905.1 Amycolatopsis sp. NPDC057786 | reverse complement strand
TTTCCCTCTGTCGCAAGAGGAATGATCAACCAAGGGCTTCACCCATGATCAACCAGGGTGCCACCCGGCCGAACAGACGTTAAAACTCAAGCTAGGGCGTGTCCTGTAAGTCCGTCCGATGGGCTTCGTGATCCACGTGGACATCGACGAGGATCCGGAGTGGACCATCCACGCCGGAGGAGGCGCGGCGGGAGATCGTCGACGCCATGTGGGCCTGAAAGGGCTCAGTGTGCACGATTCGCCGATCAGGAGGTGTGTGTTGACTGCCCGGATTGTCGGAGCGGTCTGGTAGATCATGGGGCATGTTCCGCGACTTCAACTTCAAGCTGCTGGTCATCGACAAGCTCATGTACCAGGACAAGCTCATCCAGCCCCGTTTCCAGATCGCCGAAGTTCTCCACGCCAAGGGCGCCACCGGCGACCTGTGGGAGTACCTGGACGAACAGGACCTGCTGTACACCGTCCTCGAGGAAGCCCGCCAGTACTTCACCGATTTGGAGATCACTCCCGACCAGCTGGCCGCAGTGGACGAACTGATCACTGACGGCGGCTTGGACATCTACCACCAGTGCTCGCCGTTCTGGGACGGCGAGGACGAACTCTTCGACATCACCTCACTGGACGACCTCGCCCTGCTGCCCAACCTCCGCGTGATCCACGACATCGCCGGGGCCATCATGGCCGTCCCCGGCGCCGAGGACACCCTCAAGGCCCGCGGAATCGCCGTGGAATGAGCCCTTTCGTCGTGGTTGGCGGCGGGTCCCGATGTGGTCCAGGACGAGGCTGGCCGCGATGATCGCGGTGGCCCTGCGTGGGCGACAACGGAGTTCGGCCAGGACTCTCCAGCCCTGGTACCGGCCGCATCCCGCTCGTACCGCCAGGGACCACCTGGGCGCGAAGACAGCGAACAGCCCTACAGGACACTGCCTAGGCGACGGGGCCGCGGCGTTCGAGGAAGACGGTGTCGTGCCAGACGCCGTCGCGTTGCGCGATGCGTTCGCGGATGCCCACGGTGCGGTATCCGGCGCTGTGGTGCAGGGCGATGCTCGCGCGGTTGTCGGTGAAGATCGAGGTCTGCAGGGTCCAGACCCCGGCGGCATCCGCCTCGGTGACTTGCTTGAAGAGAAGGGCTTTCCCGACCCCGCGACCGCGATGGCTTTCGCCGACGTAGACCGACGTC
This sequence comes from Amycolatopsis sp. NPDC057786, assembly GCF_042797905.1. Lineage (NCBI taxonomy): Bacteria > Bacillati > Actinomycetota > Actinomycetes > Pseudonocardiales > Pseudonocardiaceae > Amycolatopsis > Amycolatopsis sp. NPDC057786. The sequence goes on along the minus strand of NZ_JBHVKW010000037.1, from coordinate 64,922 downwards.
TCGGCGACCCCCTGGTAGCACTCGCGCTCCGAGACCGGGGTGGCCGCCGTCCAGCCGACGACCTCATTGTCGATCTCGGCGACCCAGCGATGCCCGGGTAGCCATTTCGCGTCGAGCGCTTCGCGGCTGGGGACCTCGGCGTCGAAGGTGGCGAGCCCGGTCGCGATACCTTCACCATAGATCCGGCGGACCGCGTCCCAGTCGTCGTCGCGAAGGGCGCGGATGGCGACGTCGCCGGGCACGTTGTCCGGGCAGCACGGACGTGGCGCGAGCATGCCCATGACGGCGTCGGCCGCGTGCGGGAGCCCGCTGCAGCAGGCCTGGTTGATCGTCACGACCGTGGCCGTGCCCTCTTTCCGCAGGTGCACGAAGCCCACGTCCGCCAGTTTCCGCACGTGGTGGGAGCAGGTGGACTGGCTGGTGCCGAGGATTTCGGTGAGCGCGCCGACGGTCAGGCCGCGGGGCGAGGTCGCGACGGCGTGCAGCAGCTTCACCCGCATCGGCTCGGCCAGACAGGCGAACCATCCGGCATAGGTCGCGGCTTCGCGCTCGGGCAGGAGACCGGCGAGGGGAACGGGCACAACCGTCGTCATGCCAGCCAGTATCGACCAGAGTCGATGGTTGCGTCAATCGACTCCGATCGATACAGTCCCCCGCATCCACTCAATCGAGATGGATCGATGAAAGGTGCATGGGGATGAGCGAGCTTCCTGTCGTGGTGATCGGAGCGGGACCGGTGGGGCTGGCGGCCGCCGCCGAACTGGTGGAGCGGGGCTTCGAGCCACTGGTGCTGGAGCGCGGCGCGCACGCGGGCGCCGACGTGGCGGCATGGAATCACGTGCGGTTGTTTTCGCCTTGGTCCGAACTTGTCGCTCCCGCGGCCGGGCGACTGCTGGAGACGACTGGCTGGACCCGGCCCGACGGCGAGGCGTATCCGACGGGCTCGGACTGGGCCGCGCTGTATCTGCGACCGCTGGCGGCGGCGCTCGGTGACCGGGTGCGCTTCGGCGCCGAGGCGGTCGGCGTGGCACGCCGGGGACGAGACCGCGTCGTGGACAGCGGCCGCGACGACGAGCCGTTCACCGTGCACGTCCGCGCCGCCGACGGGGCGGAGGAGCGGATCGCGGCCCGTGCGGTGATCGACGCGTCCGGTACGTGGTCGACGCCCAATCCGCTCGGCGGCGAAGGACTTCCCGCCGCAGGAGAGCGTGCGACGGCGGACCGGATCACTTACCGGGTCCCGAATCTGGGCGACGACGCGGTGCGAGCGCGGTACGCGGGCAAGCACGTGGTGGTCGCGGGCAGCGGGCATTCGGCGCTCACCGCGCTGGTCGCCTTGTCCGGCCTCGCGAAGGACTCGCCGGAGACGCGGATCAGCTGGGTGCTGCGCCGCGGAGCGGTCGGCAACACCTTCGGCGGCGGCGACGCCGACCAGCTCCCCGCGCGGGGAGCGCTCGGCCTGCGTGCACAGGCAGCGGTGGAATCCGGACTGATCACGGTGGTGACCGGGTTCCGCACCGAGGCGGTCGACCGCGGCACCGACGGACGGCTGACCTTGATCTCCGCCGGCGGACAGCGGATCGAGCAGGTCGACGAGGTCGTGACCCTGTCCGGTTTCCGGCCCGATCTGACCTGGCTGTCGGAGATCCGGCTGGAGCTGGACCCGACGTTGCAGGCACCGGTCGCGCTCGCCCCGCTGATCGATCCGAACGTCCACTCGTGCGGAACCGTGTATCCCCACGGCGCCAAGGAACTCGCGCATCCGGAGAAGGACTTCTACCTGGCCGGGATGAAGAGCTACGGCCGGGCGCCGACCTTCCTCGCGATGACCGGGTACGAGCAGGTGCGCAGCATCGCCGCCCAGCTGGCCGGAGACCAGGAGGCGGCCGCACGGGTCGAGCTGCGGATGGCCGAGACCGGAGTCTGCGGCGGCGCAGGCCTGTTCGACGAACCGGACGACGCACCGGCCGCGGGCGGCTGCTGCGCGACACCGGAGCCGGAAGTCCTCACACTGTCCGCGCCACCGGCCGCGATGCGCTGACCGCGGCCGCCGCGGCGTCACCCGGTTGACCACGTCGGGTGGTGGCGGCGTTCTCCTCATTCCGGAAGGAACTCATGAACGACCACGACGTGATCATCGTGGGCGGCGGCCAGGCCGGTCTCGCCGCCGCCCACGCCGCCCGCGCACAGGGCCTGACACCGGTGATCCTCGAAGCAGGTGCCGAACCGGTCGGGTCCTGGCCTCGCTACTACGACTCGCTGACCCTCTTCTCCCCCGCCCGCTACAGCGGCCTCCCCGGCCTGCCCTTCCCCGGCGACCCCGAGCACTACCCACACCGAGACGAAGTCGTCGACTACCTGCGCCGCTACGCCCGCTGCCTCGGCACCGAGATCCTCACCGGACACCGGGTCGACGCCGTCACTCGCACCGACGGCGCCTTCACCGTGCACGCCACCGGGGAAACCGCGCTCACCGCACCGGTCGTCATCGCCGCGTCCGGCGGCTTCTCGCGCCCCTATCGCCCGGCCCTGTCCGGTTTGGACACTTTCACCGGCAGCGTCCTGCACAGCAGCGAATATCGAAACCCGGAACCGTTCGCCGGGCAGCGCGTGGTCGTCGTCGGCGCGGGCAACTCGGCCGTCCAGATCGCGGCCGAACTCGCCGTCCACGCCCGGGTCACGCTCGCCAACCGGGCACCGGTGAAGTTCGCACCGCAGCGGCCGTTCGGGAAGGACGTGCATTTCTGGTCCGCTGCCGTCGGGTTCGACCATCTGCCGATCGGGCATCTGCTGAAGAAGCCGCTCCCCTCGCCGGTCAACGACCCCGGCTTCTACAAAGCCACGATCAGTCAGGGACAGCCGGACCAGCGCCGCGTGTTCACCACCGCCGACGGCGACACCGTGACCTGGCCGGACGGGACCCGCGAACGCGTCGACACCATCCTGCTCGCCACCGGATTCCGCCCCGGACTGTCCTATCTGGACGGACTGGGCGCCTTGGCGGCCGATGGACGGCCATCGCAGGATCGCGGCCTGTCCACCACCCACGCGGGGCTGGGGTACGTCGGGCTGGAATGGCAGCGCAGCTTCGCCTCCGCCACCCTGCGCGGCGTCGGCCGCGACGCCCACTACGTCCTGAGGAAACTGACCGGAAACCGGGTCGGCACGGGCAAGCGCCGCTGCCGGCCGATCGGCTGAAACCCTCGTCGCGGCGACCCGGCTCGCCGTGGCGACGATGTTCACCCGCCGTCGGTGTCCAGTGCGGCCTTGATGTCGGCGACAGCGGCCCTGGCGGTCATGCCGACGCCGATGAGCGTGGCCGACGCCGGGCCGGTCCAGTCGCCGTAACCGAGAAGGTGCAGCCGCGGCTCGGCCACCGCGCGAGTGCCTTCGGTGGGAATCCGGCCGCGAGTGGTCCGCAGCCGCAACGGCGCGAGATGGCTCAGTGCGGGACGGAACCCGGTGCACCAGATGACCGCGTCGGCGTGCTGCCGAGTGCCGTCCGTCCACACAGGGCCGTCATCGTCGAGGCGCGCGAACATCTCACGCGGCCGCAACAGTCCGGCGTCGCGTGCTTCGCGGACGGGCGGGACGGCGACGATGTCGCCCAGCCCGGCGACTCCGGCGGTGTCGGCCTGTCCGGTCTCGAGGGCATGGCGGCGCCGGGTGGCGACGTCGAACAGTGCCTTGCCGTCGATGTGGTCGGGCAGGTAGCGCGGTGGGCGGCGGGTGACCCAGGTCAGGTTCGCCGTGCCCGCGAGGTCGGCGGCGATCTGCGCGCCGGAGTTGCCGCCACCGACCACCACGACGTCCAGGCCCGCGAACTCGTCCGGATTCCGGTAGTCCACCGTGTGCAGCTGACGACCGGTGAACCCACCCGGCATCAGCGGCAGGAAGGGACGCCACCAGGTTCCGGTGGCACTGATGACCGCTTCGGCGCTCCACTCCCCTGTATCGGTACGCACCTGGAATCCGTTGCCGTCGCGGGAAACGGCGGTCACCGGCTCCCCGCGGCGGATCGGGAGTTCGTAGCGTTTCTCGTACGCCGCGAGGTACTCGACGACATGGTCGGCGGTCGGATACCCCGGTCCCGGATAGGGCGGCATCGGCCAGCCCGGCAAGGAACTGTGCCGCGCCGGGGAGAACAGGCGCAGCGAGTCCCAGCCGTGCGGCCAAGCTCCGCCCTGCTCGGTCCGGGCGTCGAGGATGACGAAGTCCAGGCCGGCGCGGCGCAGGTGGTAACCCGCGGCGAGACCGGCCTGGCCGCCACCGATGACGACTACGCGGTCCAACGCTTACGCAGCCAAAGACTCACGTAGACCAACGCGACCAGCACCGGGACTTCGATCAGCGGGCCGACGACTCCGGCGAGCGCCTGCCCCGACGTCACGCCGAAGACACCGATGGCGACCGCGATCGCGAGCTCGAAGTTGTTGCCCGCGGCCGTGAACGCCAGCGTCGTGGTGCGCTCGTACGACAAACCGGACGCCTTGCCCAGCAGGTAGCCGCCGACCCACATGACCGCGAAGTACACCAGTAGCGGCAAAGCGATCCTGGCGACATCCAGCGGCCGGGACGTGATGTTGTCGCCTTGCAAGGCGAACAGCACGACGATGGTGAACAAGAGACCGTACAAGGCGATCGGACCGATCTTGGGCAGGAACTCGCCCTCGTACCAGTCGCGGCCCTTGCTCCGCTCCCCGACGCGGCGGGAAAGGTATCCGGCGGCGAGTGGGATGCCGAGGAAGATGACGACGCTGAGCGCGATCTCCCACGGCGAGAAGTCCAGTGTCGTCGTGTCCAGGCCCAGCCAGCCGGGGAGCAGGTCGAGGTAGAACCAGCCGAGCACGCCGAACATGATCACCTGGAACACGGAGTTCAGCGCGACCAGCACCGCCGCCGCCTCGCGATCACCGCAGGCGAGGTCGTTCCAGATGATCACCATCGCGATGCAGCGGGCGAGCCCGACGATGATCAGCCCGGTACGGTACTCCGGCAGATCCGGCAGCATCAGCCAGGCGAGCGCGAACATCAGCGCCGGACCGAGAATCCAGTTGAGCACCAAGGAAAGCACCATCGTGCGCTTGTCCTTGGTCACGGTGTCGAGCCTGTCGTAACGGACCTTCGCCAGCACCGGGTACATCATCAGCAGCAGACCGAGCGCGATCGGCAGCGACACCTGCCCGATCTTCACCGCGTCCAGCACACCCTGCAGACCGGGGATCACGCTGCCCAGCAGCAGCCCGGCACCCATCGCGACGATGATCCAGACCGGGAGGAAACGGTCCAAAAAGGACAGGTTGTGCAGGACGTCGGTGTCGGCCACGTCGGCGGTTCGAGTCACAGGGCTGGTCTCCAGAGGTCGGTGGCGAAGGTCAGGCGTCGAGGATTTCGGCGATCAGGCCACGGACGCGGCGGTCGATCTCGTCGCGGATCGGGCGAACCGCCTCCACGCCCTGACCCGCGGGATCCTCCAGCGGCCAGTCGAGATATCGCTTGCCGGGGAACACCGGGCAGGTGTCTCCACAGCCCATCGTGATCACCACGTCGGAGGCTTCGACGTCCTCGGAGGACAGTTTGCTCGGGACCTCGGCGGTGATGTCGAGGCCCCACTCCGCCAATGCCGCGGCAGCTGCGGGATTCACCTTGTCCGCGGGCTCGGAACCCGCGGACCGCACCGCGATCCGCCCGAGCGAATAGTGCTGCAGCAACGCGGCGGCCATCTGCGACCGGCCGGCGTTGTGGACACAGACGAACAGCACTTCAGGCGTGCGGGTCATGCCCGTTTTCCTTTCCTCTGCGAGATGGTCAGTCGATGAGCTCGTCGAGCAGACGCCGGACGCGGTGGCCGATGTCGTCCCGGATCCCGCGGACCACCGTCAGCGGCCGCCCCGTCGGGTCGGGCACATCCCAGTCCAGGTATCGCCTTCCCGGACAGACCCGGGCATGCGTCTCCGCAGCCCATCGTGACCACGACGTCAGCGGCGCGGACGACTTCGTCGGCCAACGGCTTCGGGAAGGCACCCGCGAGCCCGATGTCCAGCTCGCCCAGCGCCTCGGTGATCACCGGCGGAATCTCGCCCTGGGGCTGCGATCCGGCGGAGCGAACCATCACGTGCCCGACGGCGCGATGATTGAGCAGTGCCGCGGCGAACGGGGAACGGCCGACGTTGTGCACGCACACGAACAGCACCTGCGGCGCGGTCACCATCGTGAGCCCTTCGACCTTGGCGAGGTCGACCAGCCGCTCCCGGGCGAAATGAGCGGTCAGCGTCGGCAGGTGGGCCTTGACCGTCGCCGAACCGTCCAGCGGCCCGAAGGTCTCCTCGACGAAGCGTTCGATCGTCTCGCGGCCGAACGTTCCCTGAAACCGGTCGGCCGGCTCGTCGGTGATCCGGTCGAGCCGGTCCAGCACCTCACGGCCGGGCAGTCCCTCGGTCGCGGGGGTCATGGCGTCTCCTCACGAGCCGCTGGATCGACTTCTGCCAATGCAATTGAAGAGCTTGTATCGAGATTTGTCAATCCAGCAGGTATGGTGGACGGCGGCAGGACCCGACGTGGAGGTGGGACACGTGGCGAGTGAGAACAGTCGCACCCGGAAGCCGGTCGCTGTCACCTTGCTCATGGCCGAACCCGCCGCGGTCGTCGACCCTGGCGAAGCCGACACAGCCGCGAAACTGTTCAAAGCGCTGTCGGACCCCGTGCGGATCCGCCTGCTTTCGCTGGTGAGGTATTCCCCCGGCGGCGAGGCGTGTTTTTGCGACCTGGCCGAGGAATTCGACATGCCGCAGCCCTCGCTCAGCCATCACCTGCGCGTGCTGGTCTCCGCCGGCATCCTCGAGCGGGAACGCCGCGGCACCTGGAGCTGGTACAGCGTCGTACCCGAACCACTCGCGACCCTGAGCGGCCTGCTCCGCTCGGGCGGGCCGCTCGCCGACCGGCCCGCCCTCCTCACCGACCGGGAACGTGGCGCCCGATGCTGAACGCGCGCTGAACGGCCGCGAACAAGACAAACCTGCTACGCCAAGCGGAAAACGCCGAATCACTGACGATGTGGACATACCGGCCCATCGCATGTGGACCAGGCGACCACCGGTCGCGGCAACAATGCCCTGGCCGAACGACAGTTCCGGAAAGCACCAGCCACCACGAGCGAGGTCCGGGTGACCGACCTTGCGGAGACGCTTCGTCAGCAGACCGGCCGACCTGCCGGGTACTCCGGCTGCGATGCCGGTGATCGCGGTGCTGCCGTGCAGCAGCTCGCGGATGATCATGAGGAGGCCGTCGACGATGAGTGGCCGGATGGCGGCGGTGGTGTGGTTCGCTCCGAAGTGGAGGGCGAAGTCTCGTCCGTGTCGGTAGGCGGCGCCGAGGACCACGAGGGCGGTGCAGGCGCACTGTACGACCAGCGCGAAGTCGCGTCGAACCGCGGGCAATGTTGCTTCGTTCGGGTTGTTCGAGGCGGTCACCGGGCTTTCCGGCGGTGCCGCTCGATCACGGTGGTTGCGGAGATCCGCGGCTCACGAGCGGATTTTGGCTCGTGGGTTGTGGCCAGAACCGCGCCGACGATTCATGATCCGAGGCTTCCCCGAGTATGCGGATCGAGTGCACACTATGGCCGCACGCCTTGCGAGATGAAGCGATCATCGTCACCGGGCCCCGACCGCAGTGCCCCAAGCCATCTCCTGGCTCGGCACCAGCCGCTACACCGGCGTACGGTCGAACCGCCGCTCGGCCAGTGACTTCTCGACCCGCGGATCGCGGCCGCCTGCGCGGCAGTGTGCGCGCGAACCGATCTCGATCACACGAGCAGGTGTGTCGAGCTGTCGGCAACACTCAAACCTGAGGTCTCCCGATGCGGTGAAGTCGGGGGTGTTTGGCCGTGCGCTGGTCTCCGGAGGACTGGCCGCGCAGGCGCCTGCCGAGCCAAGGGCGAAGAAAGGTGGCCGCCCAACGCAATTCCGCGGTTGCGCGCCATTGCGTTGACGGTGGGATGGGCAACGGCGGTGGAGGTTCGTTCCAGGAATCGCCGCTGCCCGGCACCTGCAGGGCGTGCGCGACCGCGTCGGCGATCAGTTGATGCCCCAGGGGGCTGCAGTGCAACCGATCCTCGCTCCAGAACCGGCGGTCGGCGACGGAGGGGTGCAAAGCGATCTCCGCGACGGCGACTCCGTGCCGGGCGGCTGCGGCGCGGATCCGGTCGTTGATGTCGAAAATGCGGGAACGCACCGGTCGCGCGAGGGGGATGATCCTGGTGAGGTCGGGAAAGGTCACGGTCGCCACGCGGGCTCCGGAATCGGTGAGCGCGGCGAACATCGATTCCAGGTGACCGGCCACCGTGGAGGTCTCGACTCGAAGCCGGAGCAGATCGTTGACTCCGGCGACAACGGTGGCCAGGTCAGGACGCAGCGCTAGTGCGGGTCCCAGTTGCTCGGACCGGACTTCGCCCGCGCGGCGGCCACGGACGGCGAGGTTGGCGTACTGGAGATCGGGATTGTCGATGGCGAGGTGTTCGGCGAGCCGGTCAGCCCATCCCCGAAGGCCCACGATGTCGTCACCGTCACCGACGCCTTCCGTCTGGCTGTCACCCAGGGCGACGTAGCGCAGGTACTTGCCGTTCCGAACGGGTTCCTGGGTATCGCTCTCCTGGGGCCTCATCGGTCGGCCTGGACTCGCGCCGCGGTGCGGGTCTGTTCAGTGGCTGCCATGCGCTCTCCTAGTCATATTGTTGACTAATCATAACCATGCCTATGATGGGCGTGGCCCCCTGTCGACGACGAGGAGATACGCCGGTGAGTCTGCGGCATGCTGTGCTCGCGGCGTCGCTGTCCGGCGAGTACAGCGGCTACCGGTTGACCAAGGCGTTCGACGTGGGCGTCGCCAACTTCTGGTACGCCCAACCGCAACAGCTCTACCTGGAGCTGTCCAAGCTCGAGAACGACGGGTTGACCAGCGGCCGAGAGAGGTGGTCCAGCGAACCCGTCCCAACAAGCGGCTGTTCACGGTCACCGACGCCGGCCTCGCCGAACTGATGCGCTTCGCCGCCGCTGTGAGCAAGCCGTCGCAACTGGATCAACGAGCCGCCGCGGCCGCGGCCAAGGTGGAGATCCTCGGCAAGATCCTGCGGCGTCTGCGCGGGGATCTCGACGAGGAGACCTACCTGCGTGACGGATCTCCGATCGGGCCCTACCTGACGTGCTTGCGCGGTCGGCGATTCGAGCAGGAACACCACGACTGGTCTGTGCGGGCCGCCGCGCTCCTGCGCGACCGAGCGACGCGGAACGATCGTCCGGCGCCTACCTCGGATCACACCCGGTAGCGCGGTACGACCGGCGCAGGGTGGCGAATTCGCGCTGAGCGTCGACGGGCAGGGCGGTAGGTGACTGGCAACGTTTCGGGCAGGGCACGCAGCGCCAGTCGCAATTTCGGCTGTCGTCGGCGATCACCAGGTGACGCGTGGCGCTCTCGCCGCCCGACGCGGTGGCCCGGTCCCGACGTGATGTTCGCTGAGTGCGGTGAGGTGACGCAGCCGTGTTGACCGTGACTGAGATGCCGTAGCCGAGCATCACCAGCACGGGCAGATACTCGCCCGAGTTCCGCTCCTGCAGACCTCGCCATGAAAAGACTCTTGGGCGAGGTCGCCCAAGAGTCCCGGTCGCGAAGGTTCAGCGACGAGCCGGCTTCGCGGGTGTCAGCCATTTCACGGTAGGGCCGGCGCCGATGCCGTGCAGCACCACGCTGCCGAGGACCAGGGTGACGGTGATGAGCAGGATGGTGTCGGCGACGGGTCCCTCGGGGAGGCGGTTGAAGGCGAGGAGTCCGAAGACGACCGACGTGGTGCCACGCGGCCCGAGTATCCCGACCTGCAGACGTTCGCGGTGGGTCAGCGTCGATCCGGCGAGGGACAGATGGACCGGGATGATGCGGACCACGGTGATCGCCGCGAAGCAGAACAGCGCGACCTGCCACGGGAGTCCGGAGGAGAACGCCAGCACGGCGCTGACGCCCACGACGAACCACAGAGTCATGGTCAACAGCGAGGTGAAGTCTTCCAGCAGGCGGAAGTCCTCGTCCAACGCACCGGCGCGCACAAGTTCACGCCCTGCCGGAGAACGATGGATTTGCCTGGCCTTGGCCAACCGGTGAACGTAACGGAAGGTGACACCACAGACGAAGGAGGCGACGAAACCGTTGCCGTCCATCGCGACGGTGGCGGTGTAGGTCAGTAGCGGCACCAGCAGTACAGCGACGCGCCCCGACTGTTCGGTGAGCCAGCGCGCGCGGTGGGCCGCGGTCAACAGCAACGCCAGTCCCGCGCCGAACAGGACGCCGACTATCAGGGCTTTGAGTGCGAAGGGCAGCACGGTCCCCAGCGCGTCCAGCGGTGTCCGTTGCTGGGTCCGATCACCTGCCAGGATCAGCGCGAAAAGGAACAACGGAGAAATGATTCCGTCGTTGTAGCCGCTTTCCACGTTGAGCACACTGCGCACTCGTGAGGGCAGGCCTCGGTCGCGCACGACCCGTTCGGCGGGGGCGAAGTCGATCGGCACGACCACTCCGGCGAGCAGCAGGAGCACCGGCCACGGCAGGCCGGGGAACAGCCACCAGCCGAGCAGCATCGCCGCCACGAGGCTGACAGGCATCGCGATGAGCAGCACCCTGGCCACCAAGCCCGGTGAACTGCCCCACAACCGCCCTCCGCGTACCTCGGTGGCGTCCACGAACAGCAGCACTGCGAGGACGATCTCCGCCACGTACAGCATGGCCTCGGTGTTGAGCGCGATCGCGATGGAACTCTCGTTGACGAGGCCGATCACGACGCCCGCGGCGACCATGACGACCGGTGCGCCGAGGTTCCACCGGTCCAGCCGTGACGCCAAGAACGAACGGATCGCGATGGCGACCGCGATCATGAGCAGGAGCGAATTCATAGGACCGTGCTTCGTGAGTCGGGGTATCGGACGTGTTCGATGCCGGAGGGAAGTTTACTCACCTGCTCTGACCATTGTGGACTCGCACAGCCGTCCACAATGGTCACCGAAGCCCGTTCACCCCGCCGGTCGGCGGGCTGGGTCCCGCCACCCGGCTGGACGGTCCGACCGGCTCGCGGGTGTCGCGAGGTCCACGCGCGGCCCAAGATCGAAGAGCCGACCCGCGGCCAAGTGACCAGAAAACGGAGTTGTTTCACCGTGCGCACCCCGATCGACCGCTCGACCTGGCGAATGCTCGTAGGGTACGTCAAGCCGCAGCGGCGCACCGTCCTCTTCGGCGGAGCCCTCGTCCTGCTCGGCGGTCTCGCCGCCGCGGCTCAGCCCCTCGCCGCGAAGGCCCTGATGGACCGGCTGGGCTCCAGCGACGGGATCACCGGCCTGCTGGCGCTGCTGGTCGGCCTCGCGCTGGCAGGCGCCGCGATCTCCGTGGTCGGCGACTACCTCCTCGAACGGGCAGGTGAATCGGTGGTGCTGGTCGCCAGGAAACGGCTGGCCCGGCGGCTGATCTCGTTGCGTGTGCCCGCCGTGCAACGCGCCGAGCCCGGCGACCTGCTGTCCCGGTTCACCAGCGACACGACGTTGCTGCGCGAGGTGTGCACTCACGCGTTCGTCGCACTGGTCACCGGCTCGGTGACGACCGTCGTGATGGTCGTGATGATGGGCGTGATGGACCTCGTCCTCCTGGGCATCACCCTGGCGGTGCTCCTGATCGTCGGCCTGCTCGCCGCCGCCGGAATGCCCAAGATCGAAAAGGCCTCCCACGCGGCACAGAGCGCCGTCGGTGAGACGGGTGCGCGGCTGGAGCGTGTGCTCGGTGCCTTCCGCACCGTCAAGGCCGCCGGCGCCGAAACCAGGGAGATCGCCGCGATCGAACACGGCGCCGAGGACGCGTGGCGCGCCGGTGTCCGTTCGGCGCGGTGGGAGTCGCTGGTGCACGGTGCGAACACCCTCGCCGTCCAGGCCTCCTTCCTCGCCGTGCTCGGAGTCGGCGGGGCACGCGTCGCGACCGGCGCCATGTCACTGTCCTCTTTGGTGGCTTTCCTGCTGTTCCTGTTCTATCTGCACGAGCCGATCGGGCAATTGCTGCACGCGGGCAGCAGGCTCCAGATCGGGCTGGCCGCGATTCGCCGCCTCTCCGAGATCGAGACGATGCCTACCGAGCAGACCGGCTCGGAAGTAGTCCGGTCCGATGCTGTCGGCGAGCGAGGAACAGGACTGGTCTTCGACGACGTGCGGTTCCGCTACGGCCCCGACCGGCCGGAGGTCCTGCGTGGTGTGAACGTCGACATCCCGGCGGTGGGCATGACGGCGTTCGTCGGTCCTTCCGGTGCGGGCAAATCCACGCTTTTCGGGCTGGTCGAGCGGTTCCACGAACCGGAGTCCGGTCGGATCCTGCTGGACGGCCGCGACCTGGCCGATTGGGACCTGGCGAGGCTCCGTGCGGACATCGGGTACGTGGAGCAGGACGCGCCTCTGCTTTCGGGGACGTTGCGCGACAACCTCGTCTACGGCAGGCCGGACGCCCCCGAGGAAGAGATCCGCGACGCGGTGGCACAGACCCGTCTGGACACGCTCGTCGACCGCCTGCCCGACGGGCTGGACACCGCTGTCGGACACCGCGGCAACTTCCTGTCCGGCGGTGAGCGGCAACGAGTCGCGCTCGCCCGCGCACTGATCCGGCGGCCTCGCGTTCTCCTCCTCGACGAGATCACCTCGCAACTGGACGCCGCGAACGAGATGGCGATCCGGGACGTGGTCACGACGGCGGCGAAGACGATGACCGTGGTCGTCGTGGCCCACCGGCTGTCGACGGTCACGCAAGCTGACCGGATCGTGGTGCTGGACAACGGAGTGGTGCGGGCTACCGGCACGCACGACGAGCTACTCGTCGCCGAGCCGCTGTACGCCGACTTCGCCGCCACCCAGCTGCTCACCGGTGAACGCGACGAGTGAGCCGCCTCTCGGAGCGCGCCGATCACGCGCTCCGAGAGGCAAGGCACGCCGCCGATTCCGTCGGCTACCGATCAGGACGAGGAGACGGAACATCTGTTCCCCGCGAAGTTCATGACCACCGCTGGACGACGTGATTTCGAGGCCGAACTGGACCTCACCGACCGTCACGTCGCCGTACGAGCCGCGATCCTTGATTCAGTTCGGCACCGCGAGCACATCGACCGAACCCGCGTTCGTGTCGGAGGCGCCAGGAAGGAGACCACCGCGTTGGCGCTGTTGCTTCCCCGGTCGACGTCCCAGTGTGGCCACCAACAGACCGTGGTTTCTTCGAACCGATGGCCTTCTGCTTGTTCATCCACGGCAGGGTCTCGTAGGCATTCTTGATCGCCCGGATGTTCTACGTCACCAAGACCGCGCCGCCGCAAGAGGCGGGATGACGGGCTCAACTCCGATGCCCTACCCAGGAATCCGCTTGACGGAGCTCACTTGGGGCCGTGTCCTCCGTGCGCCGCGAGCGGGAGCCACAGCCTGAGCCGGAAGCCACCGTCGGGCATCGATCCGGCGTGCAGCCTTCCGCCCAGCAGCGCGGCCCGTTCCTGCAGCCCGACGAGTCCGTGGCGAGCGCTGGGCAGGGCGAGTGTCGGCCTGGTGGGCCGGGTGTTCGTGACGGTGACGGTCAGATCCGTGTCCTCACGGCTGAGGTCGATGGTGACGCCTGCGCCCGGCGCATGCTTACGCACGTTGGTCAGCGCCTCCTGAATGGTGCGATAGATGGCCCGCTGCACCGGCGGTTCGAGGTCCTCAGGGGCGTCCCCGACGAGCCGGGCGTCGATCGCGCTGCCTGCGATGAGCCGCTGGAGGTCGGTCAGCGTGGGCTGAGGCGTGAGCTCGGTCGCCGGCGTGCCGGAGGCCCGCAGCAGGTTCACCATGTGCCGCAGCTCGTCGAGCGTGTTCACCGACAGTTGCCGGACGTTCTCCGCCCCCGCCCTCGCGGCCGGGTCCGTGGTGCTGACCTTCATCGCGCCGGCCTGCACCGCGATGAGGCTCACCTGATGCGAGACGACGTCATGCATCTCGCGAGCCAGCTGGTTGCGTTCGTTGGCCAGGACGGCCTGGGCGTCCAGCCGTCGTTCGTGCTCCCTGGCCTCTTTGACTTCGTTCAGCCGCAAGGCCAGCTCGCGCCGGCTGTGCAGGAACCGGCCGAGCAGGATCGGCGCTCCCGCCGTCATGGTGAAGTAGATGACACCGAGCAGCATCTCGGTGTGCCAGAACTGCGGCGCGACATCGAGCAGCGGAAATGCGACGGTACCGGCGGTGACCAGCCAGCAACCCGTGAGCAGCCACCAGCTCCGGTATCGGGCGGCGACGGTGTACAGCGCGACCAGCGCCGCGACCATCGCGCCGGGGAACACGACCGCCGGCAAGGTCGCGACGAAGGACACGAGCGGCCAGCGCTCGCGCACCAGAACCGCGAGCACGGCGATCAGGCACAGGACGAGACTTTCGGATGGCTCCTCACCGATCGCTGTCAACGCCCCCTCGACCACGGCGACCACGATCACCGCGGCCTCGACGATCGTGGCGCGCAACCGCTCGGTCATGGCCACTCCTCGCCCCCGAGCAGACCGACGACGATCACCCGGATCATGTCACACTCCTTTGTGGACTCAATCGGACGCGAAGGCTCATCGCACCGCGTCGGGCACGAAGCCGGAACGGCCGTTCACCGTCTGTTTCGCTTTGTCCGGTCGCCCGGCCTTGTCTATCCAGGCGAGGGCCACCGCCGAGACGATGAAGGCGAGGTGGATCACCGTCTGCCACAGGATGATCTGGCCGGCGTGCGGTGTGGTCGTGTACAGCGACTGTGCCTGGATGAAGGTTCTCAGGAGGTGGATCGACGAGATGCCGATGATGGCCATGGCCAGTTTCACCTTGAGCACGTTGGCGTTGACGTGCGACAGCCACTCGGGCTGGTCCGGATGATCGTGCAGGCGGATGCGGGACACGAACGTCTCGTATCCGCCGATGATGACCATGATGAGCAGGTTGGCGATCATCACGACGTCGACCAGGCCGAGCACGATGAGCATGATCTCGGATTCGTTCAGGGAACCGATTTTGGTGATCAGATGCCATAGTTCGAGCATGAACTGCCAGACGTAGGCGCCTTGCGCCACGATGAGGCCGAGATAGAGCGGTGCCTGCAACCAGCGGCTCAGGAAGATGAACGCCCCGAGTCTGGGCGCGGTGGTGGGAAGATTCTTTTCGGTGTTCATGGACTTTCGTTCCGTAGTGACTGAATGGGCACCCGCGTTCGACGTGAGATCGAAGGCGGCACGCAGGGGTGGAACGTGACACCTCCCGCTTTCGACGGTGAGCGCGCGCGTCCGCGGTCAGTCAGCCGAGCCACCCGCCGGAATCCCTTCTCGCCGGGCCGGATCGGGGCCGTTCGCCCACGTCGGTACATCCGCCATCCCCGCGAACAGTGCGCCGAACAACACCTCGGCCTCCGCGTCCCACACGCCAGTGTCCGAAGCGGACCTCCACCACGGCCGGCTGTACCAGCCCCGGGGCACCGGGCGACCGGCTACCTCGCCGCCGGGATGGTAGTGAAGCCGGCCGGGGCCGGGCCGCGGCGACGTTTCACAGCTCACGCCGCCGACCTCGACTCGCCGGTGCTCGGAAACGGCGCCGGCCCGCGTCCGCTCGGCTTCGTCCGGCAACGCCGGTCCCGGGTTGAGGCTCATCGCCATCCGTGCAGCGCGAATGTAGTGAAGCCCTTCCAGCGCGGTCTCTTTGGCCAGTCCCGCTTCATCGACGGTCTTCGCCAGATCCAGCCGGGAGCAGGCACCGGTGAATCGCTCGGAAGCGTCGACCACCGCCTGCTTCGCGGGCGCGTTGGTGCCCAGCAGATGCGAGACCTGGCCTGCCAGGCGTTCCACCCAGCGCCTCGCTTCGGACAGGGCGTCATCCAGCTCACGCTTCCGGGCGATGTCCTGGAACCGCATGTAGAGGAGGCCGCACAAGAAGGCGACACCGGATAACACGATCAGAACGATCAGGATATTCACGAGAACACTCCGTTCTTGCACCACCGAAGATCCAAGGGGATTCGAGTGCCCCGGTCGCCTGTGCGTGTTCGACGACCTGCGGTGGCCGTCATAAGGGGCCCGGCGGCGGCTCACGGGAGCTCGGGGATTGAGCCGCCGCCGGTGGTACCGACGACCGCTGCTACGCGGGGACGACGACAGCGGCCATCGGTGGTTCTTCGCGGGTCACCACTGATCGTCGGCGCCGTGGTCCGTCCCGCCGTCCTGTCCGCCGTGGTGCTGTTGCTCACCCGCGGAGGCCTCGTTTCCGCCGAAGGCTCCGGTGAGCCCGCCGAGCAGCAGCCCGCCACCGGCGACCCCCGCCGCGGCCGCGGCCGCGGTCTTGAGGAACCCTCCTCCCGGGCGGCCCTGCTGGGCTTCCCCGGCGTCGCGTTCCCTGCCGAACATGCCCGAGAGGAACCCGCCGCCGGACTGCGCCGGAGCCTGGCCGTACGGGTCCCTCTGCGCCGCATACGGATCCCGGTGATTCACGTACGGATCCTGGTAAGGCGCGGAACGCTCCAATTCGGCGATGCGTGTCTTCGCGTTACGCAAGGCGTCCTCCTGCATCAGGACTGCGCCCACCAAGAGGTACATCGCGTCCGGCTGACCGGCGATCTGCCTGGCGATCAGGTCGGCGACCTCCGGGTCCTTGTACACCGGCTGGGCCTGACGAAGTCTTTCCGCGAGGCCGAAAATGAGCTGCCGGTCTTCGTGTTCCATGGGATCTCCCTTCCTCTGCTCCAATCCTGCGCGAAGCCGGGAGCAGCCGGCATCGGTGACCCGGCCGGAAACCCCCGCCAGGTGGCTGCCCGCGACCAACCGGTCGGCCGGTAGCTCGACGGCACGGGTCAGGCGGTGCCGGTCCAGTAGAGCGGATTGACGCCCTGGTAAGCGATCTTGACCGTGACCTCGGCCGCGTTGGCCGGTAGCGCCACGACGAGCCCGAAGGTGCGATCCGTATTCGGAAGGACATCGGCGGGCAGCTTGTCCCCGATGCCCTTGGCCGCGTCGGTGACGCTCACCGCCGCGGCACCGTTCGTGGTCGCGGCGAAGGTGAAGGCCGAAGCCTCCAATGCCTTTTTGGCCGTGTTGCGAACCGTGACGGTGAACTTCGCGCCACGCGTCAGTTCTTTCGGCCGTTGCGGATCGGCGGGCAGGTCGTAGCCGGCAGGTTTGCCGACGGTGATGACGCCGCGTTTGCCCGTCCGCTCCTCGCCGAACTTCATCACTTGCGGGGCCGCGCTTTTCGCTGTGCTGGTCGCGCTCGCGGAGGACGATTTACTCGCCTGGCCTCCACAACCCGTCACGACGAGGCAGGTTGCCACGGCCACGGCGACTGCTGTACGTCGCATGAATTCTCTCCCGGTGTCCGGAACATTGACTCCTGGCGACGGTATGTGAATCCCTGAGCCGGTTTCATCGGACTGGCGGCGATTCCGGCCATCCGATCGGCGGGAACCTCAATCCGACCGGCGGTCCACAATCGACACCTGCCGGATGGTCGGCGCACTCCTGCACTGCGACGTTTTGAGTATGTCCCAGACCGAATCCTCCCCAGGATCGTCACCTCCCCCGCAGTCCGAACTCGCCGAACCTGCCCCGCCGGTGGAGGCCGGACCGTCGACGGCGCGGCTGATCGGGGTGGACCTGGCCCGCGCCCTCGCCGTATTCGGCATGTACGCCGTGCACCTCGGACCGGCGCCGACCGCGGTAGGCGGCTTCGGCGGATGGCTGCTGGGCTTGGCGGAAGGCCGGGCGTCGGCGCTTTTCGCCACCCTCGCGGGGTTCTCCCTGATGTTGATCGCCGGACGGCTGGAGCCGAAGACCGGTGTGGCGGCACGGCAGGCCCGGGCGCGGATCGGGATCCGCGCCGTGATCCTGTTCGTGATGGGGACCCTTTTGGCGATGACCGACGCCGGAACCGTCGTCATCCTCGCTTACTACGGGGTGTACTTCCTTCTGGCGCTGCCTCTTCTACGGCTGCGGGCCAAGACCCTCGCGATCATCGCGGCCGTGCTCGCGGTCGTCACTCCGCTGGCGAAGTTCGGCCTGACGGCTCTGGTGAGCGGGCCGGTCATGGAGACCGTCAACGCGTATGACCCGCTCAAGCGGCTCAGTGAGGTCGGCGTGCTGGACCTTCTGCTCAGCGGGCTTTACCCGACCATCACCTGGATGACCTTCGTGGTCGCCGGGATGGCGCTGGGCCGGGCGGACATCGACTCCAGCGCGGTGCGGCGGAAGCTGGCCTCGATCGGCGCCGCGCTCATCGCCTTCGGCTATGGAGTGCCTTGGCTGCTGACCAGGTTCATCGACGGGCTTCGGGAAGCCGCGCAGCAGCCGTGGGGCCGGGGCGCCGAGAAGGCGGGCTCGGCGACCGTCAAATCCATGGGTGAGGGCGTGAAGGCCATGGCCGAAGGCGGGCCGAAGGGGATGGACGACTCGGGGTGGGGCCTGTTGCTGGCCAGGCCGCACAGCTCCTCCACCTTCGATCTGGTCGGCAGTGTGGGCATCGCGATCGTCGTGGTGGTGGGCGCGACGGCGCTGCTGAGCAGGCTGTCGTGGCTGCGCCGGCTGTCGGCGCCGGTCATCGCCGTGGGCACCATGTCGTTGACCCTCTACGTCGGGCACTTCCTGGTGGGCGGGCTGATCGGAGCCCTCGGAAAGGGCCAGGGCGCCGGGAACGACTCCGCCATGGTGCTGCTCTGGTTCATCGTCGGGGCCACCGTCTTCGCCTGGCTCTGGTCGCGCTTCTTCCGCCGCGGACCGCTGGAGTACCTGCTCCACTTCGCCACCAAGGCCGCGAAATCCGTCCGGTGAGGCACCAGGGCCACCCGCATCCCGTCACTACTTTGGAGTGTTCTTCGTGAGTTTCGCGATTGTTCTGGTCGTGCTGGCCGCCCTCACTTTCGGGGCAGGCCTGCTCTTCACCCGCTTCCAGGCCGTGACCAGAAAACGGCAGCTGGACGACGCGCTGTCCGAGGCACGTCGCTGGGTGGAGCGGCTCGCCGGTCAGGTTTTGCATCTGACCGGCACCAATGCCGCGGCGAGGCAGGCCCTGGCGGACGCGTCGGAGCGGTACACCGCCGCGGGTTCGCAGCTGGACCTGGCCCGGACCGTCGAACAGGCGGGTTTGGCCAAGGAGACCGCGATGGAAGGCCTGTACTACATCCGCGCGGCACGGGTCGCGATGGCTTTGGATCCGGGTCCCGCGCTCCCGGCGGACGCCGAGCGGGCGCGGGCGGGCGCGGTCACGGAGCATCGCAAGGTCGCGATCGAGGGCGAGACGTACGAAGCGTCGCCGAGGCCCGGAAACGACACGCCGCACTACTACCCCGGCGGTCAGGTCGCGGGACGCCGGTGCCGGAGGGCTGGTACAACCGGCCGTGGTGGAAGCAGGCGCTGATCGGTGGCGCGTGGGGCGCGGGAGCGGCCGTCCTGTTCGGTTCGCTGTTCGTGGGAATGGCGGGTGTCGCCGCGGCGCAGACCTGGCAGGACGGTTTCGAAACGGGCGGTCAGGACGTGTTCGCTCCCGACGACGTCGGTTTCGACGATGGGTGGGACTTCTGAACACGATGTGCGGGAGCGTGGCGATGGCGCTTATTCTCTTCCCGGTGGTCCGGCGGCGTGGGTAGGAGCGGAATGTGATCCGGGTAGTGGTGGTGGACGACGAGGCGCTGGTCCGTTCCGGATTCCAGCTGATCCTGCGGGCCGCCGGCGACATCGACGTGGTGGCCACCGCGACCGGTGCGCAGGCGGTGCGCGAGATCGGAGTGCACAAACCGGACGTCGTGCTGCTCGACATCCGGATGCCGGACGTCGACGGCCTGACCATCCTGCGGCAGCTGCGCGCGCTGCCCAATCCGCCCGTCGTGGCCATGCTGACCACGTTCGACTCGGACGAGTACATCGCGACCGCGCTCCGCTCGGGCGCCGCGGGGTTCCTGCTGAAGGACACCGAGCCGGAGCACCTCGCACAGCTGGTGCGGACCCTCGCGAGCGGCGGGGTGGTGCTTTCCCCGAAGGTCACCCGGTCCGTTGTGGACGGTTTCCTCGGTTCGGGCGCCGATGCGAACGCCGTCGACGATGTGGCGCGACTGACCGACCGGGAGCGCGATGTCCTGGTGCTGATCGCCGAGGGTCTGTCCAATGCGGACATCGGCGCCAGGGTGCATCTCAGCGTGGGCACGATCAAGGATCACGTCAGCGCGATCTTGACCAAGCTCAAGGTGAACAGCCGGGTCCAGGCGGCGCTGCTCGCGCAGCGTGCGGGGCTGCTGCGGGACCAGGACCGAACTCAGCCTTGAGCCGACGGAAGACGGAGCTGCACCCGGTACCCGCCGCCGGGTGTCGGCCCGGCTTCCAGGGTCCCGTCCAGAAGCTCGGCTCGCTCTCGTAGGCCGATCAAACCGTGTTGAGCGCTCGGCAGGGACAATGTCGGCCGAGTCGGCGGGCCGTTGGTGATCGTGACCCCCATGCCGTTCTCGTGGTGCCACAGCTGCACGGCCGCCGTGGCCCCTGGCGCGTGTTTACGCACGTTGGTCAGCGCTTCCTGGACCGTGCGATAGATCGCCCGCTGCGTGGCGGCGTCCACATCGGACGGCAGTTCGCCTTCGACCGTCGTCTGGATGCCGCTGTTGGCGACCAGCGCCGGCAACACGGCGAGCGTCGGTTGCGGGGCGAGATCCGTTTCCGCGCCACCGGATGCCCGCAGCAGCGTCACCATATGGCGAAGCTCGTCGAGGGTGTCGACACTGAGCCGTCGAATGGAGGACGCGACGTCCTTCGTGTCCTCCCCTGCCGGGGTGACCTGCAGTACCCCGGCCTGCACCGCGATGAGACTGACCTGATGCGAAACGACGTCGTGCATCTCACGGGCCAGCTGAGCCCGTTCCTTGGCCAGGATCGTCTGCTCGATCAGCAGCCGCTCGTGATCGCGCGCCTCGGCGATTTCCTTGAGCCGTGACGTCAGATCCCTTCGCGCCTGCACCAGCTGCCCGAGGACGGCGGGCGCGGCGCCCATCAGCAGCGCGTAGAGCGCGTCGACCAGGACCGACCGCCCCGATTCCACGTCGATCTGGCCCTGCCAGGGCACGGCGTAGCCGAGGATCACGACCGCCACGCACACTGTGATCACGCGCCGGTCACGTGTCTCGACCGCGACGCTGTACAACGCGATCAGAACCGCGATGACCGAAAACGAGAACGCCAGCATCGGCAAAGTCAGCACGAAACCGGCGTACGGATGCCTCCGCCGGATCAGCAAGGCGAGGATCGCGACACCGGCGGCCACCTTGGCACTCAGGTCTGCCTGCTCAAGACCGAGCCACGCGTCCAGTATCGCCAGGCCGATCAAGGCCACGTCCACCGCCCACGAAGGGACGCGCCGCCGGGGCGTCACCTCGGTGCCTGATCGTTCATCCACCGGATCATTATGGGCTTTCGGCGCCACAAGGCGAAATTTCATCCGGCGCGCTCGCGGTCCACCCGGCAAGTGGCTGGTTCACCCCCCGCCGGTCGGCGGGACTCTCCGGCCCACCATCCGGTTGTGGGTCCGGTTTCCTCCTCTGTCCATGGTGGACCGGACATGCCGCGCTTACCGTCGACGAGGAGGGCACGCAACCACCGACGAACGATCGAACGGGAGTATTCACCGGAATGAACGCTGTGCTGGACTGGGACCTGGTGCGCGGGGCCGTACCGGCCATCGTCACCGTGGCCGGTCTGGTCGCCGGTGCCGTGTTGCTGCTCCGGCGGGATCGCCGGTGGTGGTCGCGGACGGTGCCGATCGTCGCGGCCACGTGCGTTGTGATCGTGTTCCTGCTCTGGCTGGTCGTCGACGTACTGTGGAAGCCCTTTCCCGACCCGGTGCCGCGTGGCGTCGTCGCGTGGATCGGCGTCGCGCTGTTCGGATTCGGACTGGCGATCGTGTGGCAATGGCGAAGCCGATGGTCCCGGCGCGGTCTCAGCGTTCTCGCCTGCCTCGTGGTAGTACTGGCCGCCGGAGCGAACATCAACGCGCACTACGGACAGTTCCCCAGTCTGCGAGCGGCCTTCGCACTGCCACCAGCCAACGAGATCCCGTTCACGAGCCTGCACTCGGCGCCTGGGCGGCCCGTTCCGCGGTCACCGGGACAGCCCCTGCTCGACGGCTGGCACCCCCCGTCCACGATGCCGAAGAACGGGGTGGTGACCCAAGTGCCCATCCCCGCCACGGCATCCCGCTTTCCGGCGAACCGTGACGCGTATCTCTACCTGCCGCCCGCCTACCGGACCTCGCCTCGCCCCTTGCTGCCAGTGCTCGTACTGCTCCACGGACAGCCCGGCGGACCGCGCGACTGGATCAACGGCGGTCAGATCGCGACGATGATGGACCGGTTCGCCGCGGCGCACAAAGGACTCGCGCCGGTCGTCGTGATGCCGGACGCCACCGGCAGCGCCTTCGCGAACCCGCTCTGCGTCGATTCGCGGCTCGGCCACAGCGCGACCTACTTGACCGCGGATGTCCCCGGCTGGATCAAGAAGACCCTTCAGATCGACCCAGACAATTCGAAATGGGCCGTATCGGGCTATTCCTATGGCGGAACGTGCGCGCTCCAGCTGGCCTTGCGCAAGCCGGCGGTGTTTCCCACCTTCGTGGACATCTCCGGCCAAGACGAACCGACCCTCGGCTCGCGGGCCAGAACCATCAACGAGATTTTCGGCGGGGACGAGCAAGCGTTCCGCCGGTTCAACCCGGTCGACCTCCTCACCACACACAGCTACCCCGGATCCGCGGGCGTCTTCAGCGTCGGCAGGTCCGACTCGGTGTTCCTGCCGCAGCAGAAGCGCGTCTTCGAAGCCGCTCAGCGCAACGGCATCAACGTGACCTGGCGTGAAACGCCGGGTGCGCACAACTGGCAAGCATGGTCCGCCGGGCTGAGCGATTCACTAGCTTGGCTGGCCGGCCGGATGGGATTGGTCAAGCGGTGAAGGCATGGTTCGGCAAAGTCGCCCGGATTCCGCTGGGCATGCCCTTCACCACCACCATGGTCGCGTTGCTCTGGCTGCTCGGGGTCGCCTCCGGAAGCCTGTGGTCCGGGCCCTCCGGCGCCGTGCTGGACAAGGTCGGCTTCGGCTTCGGCCAATGGCTGCGAGGTCAGTGGTGGACGCCGTTCACCTCGACGTTCTGGTCCGGCGGACTCGCCCAGTACGTCGGGAACACCATTCTCGTCGCGGTCCTGTGCGGATTCGCCGAACGGCATCTGTCGACCGTGCGGACCATGTCGGTCTTCCTGATCACCCAGGTGTTGGGAACGACGGCGACCGCGGTGCTCGTGATCGGCTCTGGCGCCGACGAATGGTGGTCCGCCGATCTGCTGTCGGCGGTCGAGGTCGGCCCGTCCGCCGGTGCCGTCGGGGTCGCCGTCGCCGCGACGTCCGCGTTGTCCGCCGTCTGGCGGAGGCGCCTGCGCCTGATCGTCCTGCTGGCCGTGATCATGCTCGCGTTATACGTCGGTTCCTTGATTCAGCTGTCACAGGTCTTCGCGGCCTTGATCGGGCTTACACTCGGCATGCTGACAGAACGTAAGAGCGCGGAGGAGCCGTCACCGCCGTCCAGGGGCGAGGCCCGGCTACTGGTGGCCTTGGCCGTCGCGGCGTCGGCGGTCGGCCCGCTGGTCGCCGCGGTGTCCCAGACCGCGAGCGGCCCCCTCTCGGTGTTCCAGTACCTCTTGGTCGGATCGCAACCGGATCTCGCCTTCGTGGATTCCACTTGTGCCGATCCCAGCGCGCTGGCGGAGTGCCGCAGGCTGCGCGCCGAAGTCCGGATGAACGGGCTCGGGTCCGCCCTCATGTCGGTCGTCCCGGTCGTTCTGCTGCTGGTGCTGGCCGAAGGGCTGCGCAGGGGCCGGAAGTTCGCCTGGTGGGCCACGATCGCCTTGAACCTCGCACTCGCGGGGCTCGGCGCCGTGTTGTTCACGTCCTATACGGACGAGCCGTTGCCTCGGTCCACATCGGACTGGGTGCAGACGCTCGCCCCGCTGGTGCAGCCGGCCGCCATTCTCGTCTTGCTGGTGGTGACCAGGGCGAAGTTCGACGTGTCGGCGCCGCGGGGCACTTACCGCAGGTTCGCCGGTCTCGCGTCCAAGGCGCTGCTGATCTGTTCGGTCGTCTACGTCTGGGGCGCCTATCTGCTACGCGACCAGTTCGAACCGGCGGCGACGATCGGCGGAATCGTCACGGACCTCCCGACCCGGTTCGCCCCACCCGGTTACCTCGGCGCCATCGAAACGGCGGTGCTGCCCAACGGCTGGCTCGCGACGATGCTGCACCAGTGGATCGGCGTGATCTTCTGGCTCGTCGTGCTCACCGGTGGGTTGATCACGTTCAGGAAGGCCATCGTCGAACGACGTGCGTCCGACCGCGCCCGCGCCCGCGAACTGCTCGAGTCCCACGGCGGCACTTCGATGTCCCATATGATCACCTGGCCGGGCAACGACTACTGGTTCGCTCCGGACGGCCACGCCGTCATCGCCTACCGCGTCATCTCCTCCGTCGCGCTCACCACAGGCGAGCCGGTCGGCGCACCCGCCGCCAGAGGTGCCGCCGCACAGGAGTTCTCCCGATTCTGCGCGCGCAACGGGTGGACACCGTGTTTCTACGGCATCACCGACGAACTCCGGCAAGACCTGCCGTCGTGGAATTCGGTTCAGGTCGCCGAAGAGACCCTCGTCCCACTGAAAGGCCTGGAATTCAAGGGAAAAAAGTGGCAGGACATCCGCACGGCGATGAACAAGGCGCAGAAGTCCGGTGTCATCGCAGAGTGGCTGTCCTATGTGGACGCTCCACCGTGGATGTCCGGCCAGATCAAGACATTGTCCCGGGACTGGCTGGCCGACAAGGGTCTACCGGAAATGAGGTTCACCCTCGGCGGCCTTGACGAACTCGCCGACCCCGACGTCCGTTGTCTCGTCGCGGTCGACGACAAGCAGCACGTCCACGGCGTCACGAGCTGGCTCCCGGTCCGCGACGAAGGCCGGATCGTGGCCTGGACACTGGACTTCATGCGCCGCGGTCCGGACGCGTTCCCCGGCGTGATGGAATTCCTGATCGCGTCCATGGTCGTCCGCTGCCGCGACGAAGGCTCCGAGTACCTCAGCCTGTCCGGCGCACCACTCGCGCGGCTCGACCGGGACGAGCAAACCGCGCCGCCGCAACGACTGCTCGACGTCGTCGGCAAGACGCTGGAACCCGTCTACGGATTCCGGTCGCTCCTGGCCTTCAAGGCCAAGTTCCAGCCCACGTACCTCCCGCTGTACATGGCCTACCCGCGGGTGGCGGCGTTACCGAGCGTCGGCAACGCCATCGCCAAAGCGTATCTGCCGAGGATCACGTTCAAGCAAGCGTTCCAGCTGATCGGCAAGGTCCTCATCCGCCGCTGAACGGCCCGGCATCGCCCGCGGGCCCGCTCGGCGGCCGGCGCATCGAACCACTCAGAACCCTCCAGAGATGTGGGTGTGGTCCACCGAACCCGCTCGACGAGATGACCGCCACCAGAACCGCGGCGTGGCCGACGTGCTCATGGTCGTCTGCGACGGCCTGACCGGCCTGTCCGACGCGATCACCACCGTCTGGCCAGCCACGATTACTCAGATCTGCATGGTGCACTTGCTGCGCAACAGTTTCCGCTATGCCGGGCGCCGGCATTGGGATCCGATCGCCAAGGCACTCAAACCGGTCTGGACGAGCTCGGAGTAAACACGGTTCGAGCGTAGTTGAGGGAGAACCCGGCGCGCAGCCGCTCGAAGCGAGCGACCGCGTACGACCTCGGCGACAGGAACCAGCGCCGCGCCAAGGCACCGTCCGCGAACGAATCCAGCCCCGGCAAGGGCGGGTCCGTCGGCCGTCGAACGAGATAGCGCGTCATGCCGACCTCCTCACCCGCATTTCGCCACACACGATTCTCGGAGGTCAAGACCGATCTTGGTCAGGTCGCGAAATTCCTTTGCTGTTTGTGGCACAGCATCAACAATTCTGTTCACGGTGACATGGCGGACAAGATGGTGCACCACCGGACTCGATCACGTCAGGTTGCCGCTACGGCGTTCATCGTCGCTCAGGAGGCATCCGCTCGTGCGTTCCAGGCGAGAGCGGTCTCTGTCGAGACGACCTGACCTGCTGTCGGCGGCGGGAAATGGGTGCCGAGCACCAGGGTGCCGGTGTCGGCGAGCGAAGCGAGCAGTGAGCGCCGGGTGGCCTCGGCGCGGGCGGGATCGATGTCCACACAACTGCCGATGTCCGGCCGGGGGATCTGGACCGGGTGGTGGAGGCTGTCGCCGGTGATCAAAGCGGTCTCGCCACCGCTGGCGAGCCGGACGGCAACGTGCCCAGGCGTATGACCGGGCGTCGGCACGAGCCGCACGCCGGGGGCCACGTCCACCCCGTCGGCGGGCACGTCGATCAGGTCCAGCAGCCCCGCGTCCTCGACGGGATGCACGGAGTCCCGGAACATCTGCCGTCGGGGCTCGTCCATGTCGTAGCCCGCCCAGAATTCCCGTTCCACGCGGGAGGTGAGGTACCGGGCGTTGGGGAAGGTCGGCACCCAGTCAACCGCCTCCAGCCGCGTGTTCCAGCCCACGTGGTCGGCGTGCAGATGGGTCAGCACCACCAAATCGACCGACTCCGGCGAAAACCCCGCCGCCGTGAGGTCGTCGAGATAGCCGGTCCGCAGGTCGTGCCAAGCGGGGTTGGCTCGGCGCTTCCCGTTCCCGATCCCGGTATCCACCAGGATCTTCAGCCCACCCGCCGAGATCGCGAAGCTGTGGGTGGCCAGGCGCAGCGTCCCGGCGTCGTCGGCGAAATCGGGACGCAGCCACCCGTGCCCGGCGACGACCTCGGGTGTCGCGGCGGGCAGCAGCCAGGGGCCGGTCGCCGGCGGCAGCACCACCTCGTCCACGCGCCGCACGGTGAAGTCCCCCACGGTCCAGCAAGGTCCGCCCATCTCTCCTCCATCTAAAAGCAACATATTTGCTTTAGTCGACTGTATGCCCTACTGTCGCTTAAAGCAAATCTTTGGCTTTTGGAGCTGACATGTCCGAACTTGGCCCGTCCGAAGCGGCGAGCTTGGCCGCCCGCGCGGGGCTCCCCCTGCCCGCTGACCGGCACGCCGACGTGGCCGCCACCGCCAACCACATCCACTCCGTCATCACGGTCCTGCGCGAGCTGGACTTCGACGACATCGCGCCATACCGAAGGGAAGACCACGATGGAGCCGTATGAGCTGACACTCGACGCCGCCGCGCACGCGATACGGAGACTGGAGCTGTCGCCGGTCGAACTCGTCGATTCGGTGCTGGAACGCCTGGCGCGGGTCGACCCTCGCCTCGGTGCCTACGTCACCGTGACCGCGGACTCCGCACGCGAGTCGGCGCGCCGCGCCGAACAGGAGATCGCCGCCGGAATCCTGCACGGCCCCCTGCACGGAATTCCGGTGGCGCTGAAAGATCTCATCGACGTCGCGGGGCTGCCGACCACGGGTAGTTCGCGCGTGCGAGCCGGACACCAGGCCACCGCCGACAGTGCGGTCGCGGCGCGGCTCGCGGCGGCGGGCGCGGTGGTCGTCGGCAAGACCCACACCCACGAGTTCGCCTACGGCCTCGTCACGCCGCAGACCGTCAACGCCTGGGATCCCGGCCGCATCGCGGGCGGGTCCAGCGGCGGATCGGCCGTCGCGGTGGCGTCGGGCACGGCGACGTTCGCGCTGGGCACCGACACGGGCGGCTCGATTCGGACGCCCGCGGCGCTGAACGGCGTGGTCGGGCTCAAACCGACGTACGGCCTGGTGCCGCGCGACGGCGTGGTCTCGCTGTCGTGGTCGCTGGACCACGTCGGCCCGCTCACCCGCACGGTGACGGACGCGGGGCTCGTGTTGTCCGCACTGACGGGCCGCGAACCGTACACAGTGGACACCGATATTGCCGGTCTGCGCATCGGTGTGCCGCGCAACCACTATTTCGAACGCGTCGACCCCGAGGTGGAGTCCACCGTGCGCACGGCGATAACCCTGCTGGAGTCACTCGGAGCCCGGCTGGTCGAGGTCGAGATCCCGATGGCGCGCTACATCCAGGCGACGCAGTGGGGACTGATGGTCCCGGAGGCCACCGCTTACCACGAACGGACGCTGCGCACGACGCCGGAGTTGTACGGATCCGACGTACGGATTCTTCTCGAAGCGGGAGAACTCGTGTCCGCTGGGGACTACCTGCGTGCCCAGCGGGCGCAAACCCTGATGCGGCGGGAATGGCTGCGCCTGATGGAGTCCGTCGACATGATCGCCGCACCGGCCGTGCCGTCGACCGCGGTACCTCTCGGGCAACAAAGCGTGACGTGGCCGGACGGCGACACGGAAACCGTGGCCGACGCCTACGTACGGCTGTCGGCTCCCGCCAACATCACCGGACTGCCCTCGCTGACGGTGCCTGCCGGCCGCGACAGCGCCGGGCTGCCCATCGGGCTTCAGCTCATGGGCCGTCCGTACGCGGAGGACGTGCTGCTGCGCGCCGGCCGGGCCTACGAACGGTCGGCCCAGTTCGCGGAAGACCTGAGCACGTGCTTGACGGCTTAAGCTGGACAGCATGAGCCGCAGGTCGATGGTGCGTCCCGGAGGTCGCAGCGCCAGGGTCCAGGAATCGGTCCACGCGGCCGTGCGTGATCTCGAGGCCGAGGCAGGGCGCGACGCGTTGTCCGTGCCTCAAATCGCCGCCAGGGCAGGGGTCACGCCCTCGACGATCTACCGCCGGTGGGGCGATCTCCGCGAACTGTTGTCCGACGTCGCCGTCGCCCGGCTGAGGCCGGAGGCACCGCCTGAGGACCGAGGCACGCTCGCCGCGGACTTGGAGGCTTGGGCGGAACAGTTCCTCGACGAAATGTCCTCGCCGCCGGGGCGCGCCTACATCCGCGACGCCCTGCTCGGTGACCCGGACGGCACCAACGCCGGCCAGTGCTCGGCATACGCGGCCGAGCAAATCGAAGTGATCCTCGCAAGGGCCGCCGAACGGGGCGAACAGGCGCCGGACGTGGAGACGGTGCTCGACCGCGCGGTCGCGCCGATGATGTACCGCATCCTGTTCCGGCCGGGCGAACTCGGCCCCGAGTACGCCCGGAAACTGGTGGCGACACTCTTCGACGGTGACCACTGAGCGGAGATGATCTGCCGCCGTCCCCGACCGCGGGCAACCCTGCCGAACCGGCTGCCCCACGCAAGCCGGACCACCTGATCAAGCATTGTGATTCGACGAGTTCTCGTTCTGCCGTGTCGGCGGGCGGCGTCCAGTGCCCGTTCGAGCACCGCCTTGGTCTTCTGATTCAGCAATTCTTGCGCACCCAGCGCCCCGCCATTCGCATACGCGTCTTTCACCAACGCGTCGAGCATGTCCGGCGGCAACGCACGGGCGAGCGCTTCGCCGGCGGCGACGCCCGCGTCCTGGCCAGGTGTGTCCTCGGTCACGGATGGAGCCTTTCTGGGTCGCGTTCGACGACCCGATCTTGGTCCACCCATGGCTTACACGGTTGTCATGACACGACCCCTACCGGTAGTCCGACCCGAGCGACAAGCGGTCCACCCGACACGGTGAACGGCGACACGCCGATAGTTCCGCCGATCGGTGGTTCACACGGCACGCATGTCACCCAACGTATGTGAGTGCTCAACTGAAGTCACTCTTTGTAGCGCACTTGTCGCCCCCTGGCTCCCTGTCGAGCCTGCGCGCCTCACGCATGTCCGACACGGGTAGCCAGACGAGTCCGCCACCTCAGGCTCAGTGACGAGTGACGCTGACCGCCCCATAGCTCTCGGAAGTCTTCATGGTCGGCGAATTCTGTTGCCGATCAGGCTTCCGGCGCTCCTGCGGGCACTGGATGAATCGTCAGGCAGTCGTCAGGTTCACTCCCAGGCAGAACCGGAAGAATCGACCGGAGCCGAGAGCACATGAGGAGTGCGATGAGCGTAGAGACCCCGAGCGCGAAGGACGTCGTCGAAGACGTGACCGTCTGGCTGGCCAGCGAGTTCTCGACGAAGTTGTCCCCGGTCGCGGTCGGCGCCATCGTCCGCGCCACCCACCGGGACCTCCAGGGACAGATCGTCCCCGAAGCGCTCAGTGAGATGCTCCACCGGATGGCGCGGCACCGGATAGCCCGCCTCGTCCAGGTGCTCTGATGCGCTATGAACAGCACTGCCCGATCGCGCTGGCGGCCGAGGTGGTCGGCGAACCGTGGACACTGCTGATCGTCCGTGAACTGCTGCACGGAAGCACCCTGCTCTCGGACGTCGCCGCCGGTGTGCCTGGGATGTCCACCGGGTTGCTGAGCAAACGGCTCCGGACCCTGGAGACCGCGGGAGTGGTCGCCCTCCACCCGCCGAACCGACCCCAGCGGGTCGAGCTGACCGAAGCCGGTCGCGAACTGGCGGCGGTCGTCGAACCGCTCGGCAGCTGGGGTGCGCGCTGGTTGCCACCGCCACGGCACAACGACCTCGACCCTGCCCTGCTATTACGCGACATCTCCCGGGAAATCGACCGGTCCACCCTTCCGGACAAAGCGATGTCGGTCCATTTCCGGTTCACGGAGTCGCCAGGGCCGCGTTGGTGGTGGCTCGTGCTCTCGCGGGACCTCGTAGCACCGACCATCCATGACCCACGGCTGCCGCAGGCGATGCGGATCGACTGCACGCTCGGCGCGCTGGCTCAGGTCTGGCTCGGTCACACGGACTGGCTGGAAGCCCTGCGGGACAAGGCGATCGTGATCACCGGACCCCGGAGTGCCGTGCGTGAGGCGATCACCTGGCTCGGTACGAACCGCTTCTCCGGTAGCAGAAACGCTACCGATGCGGACGCGCCCATACTGTCCTCATAGGAGGGTTTCCTCGCGGATGTCCCGCGTGGGTCGGAGGTACCCGTAAGACTTGCCGGTTGCGGGGTCGCGGCTGAGGCGCAGTGCGTCGCGGCGGCGCGGGCGGGTCCGGCCGATTCGCCCAGGAATCGAACAGCAGGATGAACGCGGCGAAACCCACCGGGGCGAGTCCGAGCAGCCATAGCCCCTGAGTGACCAAGAGCGCCGCTACCAGCATGGAGGGAACGACGGCGAACAGGCAGAAGGGGTCCAATCGGCCGAATCGCGGCCGTCCGCGGTTCTGGGGGTTCATGGCACTCCTTGGGACGCTCCGGCTTGCGCCTCCAGTAGTTCCGCCGCGCGAAGCTCGGCGATTCTCGCCGTCTCCTCTGCTTCCTCCGCGAAGTGGCGATGACGTGCTGAGGCCGAAGTGTCGCCACGGTGCAGGACGACTTCGCCGCGCTCACGATGGCCCTCCGCGCGTCTGATGGCCGCGAGCGCGAGGCAGACTTCGATCTCCCACACCGTCGACCCGCGCACGAACCGCCGGGCCCTGCCCCGGCGCTCCGCCGCCATGGCGAGTTCGTCATAGGCCATGTAGTGGCAGGAGGCCCGTTCGGCGAGATCCCGCTGGCGCTGCGCCAGCAGCAGGTCACCCGCAGCGGCCGACTCGGCCGCCAGTTCGAGGTGCTCGCCCGCGATCTTGCGGAGACGCGCCGCGTGACCGCGCAGCCGCCTCGCGCGCCACTCTCCGTTGTCACCGACGCTCTCCAGAGCCGGGGTTCCGGATGGCTTCGCAGCGTCCAGATACAGCAACTCCGTGAGCGCCCTGCTACGCAAGCTGGCCGTAGGCGCCATCACTTCTCCTCGTCCACGACCAGATGCCGGCCACACGCCGAGCCTGTCACGGAAGGCGGAGGGCCGACCTGACGAAATCCTTACGATCGATCACGGAAGCACACGGTGCACACCACGGTTGCACCGACCGTAGTCGCAGTAAGGATGAAGCC
Source organism: Amycolatopsis sp. NPDC057786 (assembly GCF_042797905.1). NCBI lineage: Bacteria > Bacillati > Actinomycetota > Actinomycetes > Pseudonocardiales > Pseudonocardiaceae > Amycolatopsis > Amycolatopsis sp. NPDC057786. The sequence goes on along the minus strand of NZ_JBHVKW010000037.1, from coordinate 33,014 downwards.
ATGGACGTCAACGAGGTTCTCCTGCCCGGTGTCGGGCTTCGCTACGAGTTCACCAACTCCGACGGCGACCGGATCGGCATCGTCGCCCGCAGATCAGGCGCCTTCGAAGTGATCGGATACTCGACGACCGACCCGGACGAAGGTGATCTCCTGTTCCGGCTCACCGCTGCCGAAGCGGACACGGTCGCGGAAATCCTCGGGGCACCGAGGATCGCGGAGCGCTTCGCCGACCTGACCAAGGAGGTACCCGGCCTCGACGCCGGCCAGATCGTGGTGCCGTCGGCTTCCGGCCACGTGGGACAGCCGCTCGGCCACACCAGGGCCCGGACCCGCACGGGAGCGTCCATCGTCGCCATCGTCCGCGGTGGCGAGGTCATCGCGTCTCCAGTTCCGGACGAAGTCCTTCGCGGCGGGGACGTTCTGGTGGTGATCGGAACACACGAGGGGATCGCCGGCGTGCGTGCGATCATCGAGAGCTGACCATGCACACCTCGCTCGCGCTCCTGCTCGAGCTCGGCATCATCCTCCTGGTGCTCAGCGTGCTGGGCGCGTTCGCACGCCGCCTGTCGCTCTCACCGATTCCCCTCTACCTCCTTACCGGCCTGGCCCTCGGCGAAGGCGGAATCGCGCCTATCCCGGCCGCTGGGGACTTCGTCCAGACAGGCGCCTCAATCGGAGTCGTCCTCCTCCTGCTGACCCTTGGCCTGGAATTCGACGCCTCCGAGCTCCGGGACAGCCTCCGCCGTCATCTTCCCTCCGCCGTCGCCGACCTCGTGCTGAACGCGGCGCCGGGAGCGATCGCGGGATGGTTGCTCGGCTTGGACTGGGTGGGGGTGTTCGCCCTCGCCGGGGCGACCTGGATCTCGTCCTCCGGCATCATCGCCCGGCTACTCGCCGACCTGCGACGGCTCGGTAACCGGGAAACCTCCGCGGTGTTGTCGATCCTGGTCATCGAGGACTTCGCCATGGCGTTGTACCTCCCGGTGCTGGCGGTCCTCGCGTCCGGAGGCACCTGGGTCGAGGCGGTCACCGGTGTCCTGATCGCTATCGTCTGTGTCGCCGCTGCGTTCGTCGCGTCCCATCGCTGGGGACATCACGTCAACCGGTGGCTCGCACATCCCGACTCGGAACAGCTGATGCTGCGGGTCCTCGGCTCGACCCTGGTCGTGGCCGCTCTGGCCGAGTTCGTGGACGTGTCCGCGGCCGTCGGCGCGTTCCTCGTCGGTTTGACCCTCACCGGCGACGCGGCCGAGCGCACGAGGACAGTGCTCGCACCGCTGCGCGACCTGTTCGCCGCCGCGTTCTTCCTCTCGATCGGGTTCGCGGTCAGCCCGGCGGGTTTGTTGCCCGTCCTGCCCGCCGCGCTGGCTCTCGCGGTGGCGGGGACAGCGACCAAATTCGCGACCGGCTGGCTGGCCGCACGCCGGGACGGCGCCGCACGCCGAGGACGGATCAGAGCCGGGACGGTTCTGATCGCGCGCGGGGAGTTCTCGGTGGTGATCGTCAGCCTCGCGGGCACGGCGAGCGCCGCGCTCGGTCCGCTCGTCACCGCCTACGTCCTCATCCTCGCCACAGCTGGGCCAGTGCTCACCCGCTGGCCACGACGGAAACCGAGGACGCCTGACGGCGGAGGCAAGGAGCCGCCGGTATCCCCGGCTTCGGCGTGACCGGGACGGAAGTTTGCGTCCACCGCGCCCATACGGCATCTTTACGCGCGGAGCGCCGGGAAGTCTGGTCGGCACAACCCATCCACAAGGGGTGGGTCGTTCGACGTGGACGGGGTTCAGATGGCTCTCGCTTTGGCGTTCGGGCTGGTGCTGTTGATCAGCGTGTCGCTCTCCGGACTCGCGGCACGCACCGTGCTGTCGACCGCACTACTGTTCCTGGTGGCGGCGCACTGATCGGGCAGGGCGGATTCGGCCTCGTCGACATCCCCTCCAATGGGGCCTTCGTGACCGGCCTCGCCGATCTGGCGTTGTTCACCGTGCTGTTCACCGACGGCCAGCGCGCCAACCTGCCCTCCCTGAAGGAGGGCTGGCGGCTCTCCGGCCGCGCGCTGGGCTTGGCGATGCCCTTGACCATGGTGGGCATCGCGGTGCCGACCCACTACCTCACCGGCCTGGACTGGACGACGTCGTTCCTGATCGGCGCGATCCTGTCGCCGACCGACCCGGTGTTCGCCTCCGCCATCGTCGGCCGCACGGACGTGCCGCTACGCCTGCGCAGGCTCCTCAACGTCGAATCAGGCCTAAACGACGGCCTCGCGCTGCCCTTCGTGCTGATCTTCCTTGCGACCGCCGCGAACCGGGACACCGACTTCGGCGGCATCGCCATCGAACTCGTCGCCGGCCTCGTGCTCGGCGTCGCCATCCCCGCAGCCATCGCGCTCGCCTGGCGGCTGAAGGTCCTCACCGCGGAACCACGGTTGCAGGCCTTGGGACCGTTGGCGGTCGCGGTGATCCTGTACGCGACCTGCCACCTCACCCACGCCAATCCTTACCTCGCCGCGTTCGCGGCCGGGGTGACACTGGCCACAATGGACCGAGTCTCGGCCGAGCACTTCGAGCATTTCGGCGATCTGTTGTCCGAAACGACGAAATTCGCCGCTCTCCTTGTATTCGGCGCGCTCATCACTCCGGACCGGCTGTCGCACCTCAGCATCGGCGACTGGGCGGTCGCGGTGATCGCGATCGTGCTGGTGCGGCCCGCCGCGATGATGCTCTCGCTGATACGCACACCGCTTCCCGCCAGGGAACGATCGGTCGCGGCCTGGTTCGGCCCCAAGGGCTTCGCCTCCGTTGTCTATGGACTCCTTGCGCTACAAGCGGGGATCCCAGCGGGAGAGCATGTCTTCGATCTTGTCGCGATCACCATCGCACTATCGATCGTGCTGCACTCCTCCACCGACGTCCCCGTCGCCAAAGCACTCCGCATCGAACCACCGGACAACCTGCCCACCGGACAACCGGAAAAGCTTCCACAGAAGGAGAATTCCTGATAGGAGGCATCACCGCCGCCCTGGTGTTCGCGTTGCTGTTCATGGTCCTGCTCGGCGTCATCCCCAGGCGCTACTGGTACCTGCAGCTCCCCGCGGTACTCGGCTGGGTCCTGGTCTGGATCGACAGCGCGTTCACCGGTCACTGGACCGATTCGCTGGGCATGGCGATCACCGTCTTCAGCCTGCTCTGGCCGGCCTTGACCTTGAAGTGTGCTTCCGGCACGACCCGGACACGTGACGGTTCCTCAAAGCTTCTCGTCGTGAACGGTTCGTTCCAGGTCCGAGACCGACGTGGGCCGCCCTGCCGGAGCCCACTTGCTCGAGTTCCGCCAGCCGCACTCGGGCGATAAACCGGTCTACGTCGTCCGGGTTCAACCCGAACCGCCAGATCCGGTCCTTCTAAGTCCTTACGCATGTAGGTGAACAGCAGCCGGCTTCCGGAGCCGGCCTTGGCCAGGACACCGAGCGTCTTGCGGACACCGGTCTCGGTCAGATACTGGGTCACTCCTTCCCAGACAAATACGCAGGAAACCCGCGAACCGGCCCGAGATGGCCCCCGGTTCGATCCGCCGAGGCCTCTACACGAAGGACACCAACGGCGAAGACCGGCACAACCCGTAAGCCTATTGGCACACCGGGATCGCCTGACCGGTCCAACGCCGTAGAGAAAGCATCAAAATACGGCGGTGCGGCAGCACAGCGGTCATGCGCGTCGCGCTTTCACGCCTATCGTGTAATGCCGACTATCCCGACGGCGGGAAAGGGGAACCACGGCCGGTGCCCGACCACCCCACAGCAGAGCTGGCCTGGCTGGTCAGTCAACCCTGCGCGGTCGAGATCCTCGACGTCCTCGCCGAAACGCCTCGCCCGCTCACGGACCTGCACCGGCAGCTGAAAGCGACTCGCCGGACGATCTCCTCGGCACTGCGCGTTCTCGCCGCGGCCGGGGTGGTCCGCCGCCGCGGACACTGCGGCAGCTGGGACATTCTCCCTCCTCCGTCGACCCGCTATGAGCTCACCGCTACCGGTCGCGAGTTCACTCGGCAACTGAATCGGGTCGAGGTTTGGACCACGCTCTACGAGCACTATCTCGGCGCTCCGACCACCAAGAAAAGGACGAAGGCCATGTGGGCACCGATCTCCATTTTGCTTCTCCTCGCCTGCCTCGGAAACATGATGCTCGGCCATTCCGGGCACGCGATCCTGTTCGGCATCGCGTGGCTGGGGCTCGTCGCCGCGGTGACGTATCGGGCACGGCATCGGACCACCTGATCACCCACGCGGCAAGGAGAATGAGATGAAACTCCTTCAGCTGTCCGAGATCGACGCTTCGATGATCGATCTGGTGGGCGGGAAGGCCGCCGGGCTCGGTGAGCTGATCAAGACCGGCGAGCGTGTGCCGGACGGCTTCTGCTTGACCGTCGAGGCCTATAGATCGCGCGATCTCCCGGAGAAGGAGTTGCTCGCCGCCTACGAACGGCTCGGCGGCGGCCGGGTCGCGGTGCGTTCCAGCGCCACCGCCGAAGACCTGCCGGACGCCAGCTTCGCCGGACAGCAGGACACCTTCCTCGACATCGACGGGGCCGCCCCGCTCGCCGACGCCGTTCGCAAGTGCTGGGACTCCCTGCGTTCCGATCGCGCGGTGGCCTACCGTGCCACCGTCGGTATCGACGACGCCGCGATGGCGGTGGTGATCCAGCGGATGATCGACCCCGTGGTGGCCGGTGTCCTGTTCACCGCCAACCCGATCACCGGTTGCCGCACCGAGATGGTCGTCGACGCCGCCCCCGGTCTGGGTACCGCGATCGTCGAGGGCACCGTCGTTCCCGATCACTACGTGTTCGGGCACCGTGCGCGGACCATGCCGCACCAGGCCGAGGGATGTCTCGATACCCGGCAGCTGGAACTGCTCCGGGACGCCGGTCTGCGGCTGCAAAGGCATTTCGGCTCGCCACAGGACATCGAATGGGCGATCGATTCCGACGGCGTGCTGTGGCTGCTGCAGTCCCGGCCGATCACCACCCTGTTCCCGCCGCCGCCGGACACCAGCGACACCCGGCTGTACCTCGAGTTCGGCCACATCCAGGGAATGCTCCGCCCGTGCACACCGATGGGGATCTCCATGCTCAAGACCGGATCGGCGATGTGGTTCGAAGCGCACGGTGTCCGAGGCGATCCGCGGGATCCACTGCCGCGGCTGGTGCCGATCGGCGGACGGCTCTACTTCGACCTGACCGACTTCGTCCGCAACAGGGTCATGCGCAAGCGGCTGCCGACGTCCCTGCAGGTGTACGGGCCACGGGTCCAGGGCGCAGTCGAGCGCATGATGACCGATCCACGCTTCGCCCCACGGCGCGGCTTTCCGTTCCGGCCGGGCAACATCCTCAGGGCAACGGCGAAGGTGACGCCGAGCGTGGTCTCGGGATTCGTGTCGAGCCTGGCCCGCCCGGACGCGGCACGCGCCCGCACTTACCGGGCGGTGGAGGAAATCCGGCGCATGACCGTACCGCCTCCGGACTCGGCGACCACGGCTGAGCGGCTGAGATGGGTCATCGAGGACTCGCATCGAGCGATCATGAGCCACGGCATGCTGGGTCTCACCGGGCCCTTGATGGCCGGGATCGCCCTCGGGACAGCGCCCTCCGGCCTGCTCAAAGGCATCGCCACGGACGAGGAACTGGACATCGTCCTCGGCGGAATGCCCCATAACGTGACCACCGAGATGGATCTGGCCCTCTGGGGCCTCGCCGTGAACGCGCGAGAGCACCACGAGCTGTTCCTCTCCACCCCACCCGGCGAACTGGCCGCGACGTACCGCGCCGGGCGACTGCCCGACATCGGGATGGCCGGATTCCTGGACAAGTACGGCATGCGCGCCGCGGCCGAGATCGACGTCGGCATGCCCCGCTGGGACGAGGACCCGGCGCCGCTGTTCGCCACGATCGCGAACTACCTCCGTGTCGACGACCCCGAGCAGGCCCCCGACCGGCGATTCCACAGAGCCGAGGAGAAGGCCGAGGCGATGATCGAGACGCTGTCCCAGCGAGCGCGGCACCGGCGTCCGATCCGCGGCAGGGTCGCGACTTTCCTCATGCACCGCTCCCGCAAGCTCACCGGCCTGCGGGAGATCGGGAAGTTCGCGTGGCTGCCCGCGATCCAAGCGGCTCGCCGTCAACTTCTCCTCGTCGGCGATGACCTGATGTCCCGTGGCCTGCTGGAACGCGGCGACGACATCATGTTCCTCACCCTCGACGAAGCACGCGCGGCCGTCCACGACGCGACCGACCACCGCCACCTGGCCGCCGCGCGCCGCGCGGACCACCGGCGAGAGCTACGACGGCACACCGTCCCCGGCGCCCTGCTCTCCGACGGGACCGACGTGGAAGCACTTGCCCCACCCGGGCCCGCAGAAGACGGCGTACTGGTCGGAATGGCCGGTGCGGCGGGTCAAGCGACCGGGAGAGCGCGCGTGATCCGCGATCCGGTCGGCGCGTACATCGAGCCGGGCGAGATCCTCGTCGCGCCGACCACCGACCCCGGCTGGACCCCGCTGTTCCTGACCACGGCCGGTCTGGTCACCGAAACCGGCTCACCGGTCGCGCACGGCCCCACGGTCGCCCGGGAATACGGCATCCCCGCCGTCATCTGTGTCCGCGACGCCACCCGCGAAATCACCACCGGCCAGTTGATCGCCATCGACGGAACCGCGGGCACGGTACGGATAGTCGACGACTGACGCTTTCACGCGGCCGCCTGCTCCTCGGCCCGCTCCCAGAGCCAGCCGAACCGGTCGATCCGCCACAGCTGTGCCACGACGCAAGGCCAGCACTTCCGCTCCGTTGCGTCGGCCCGTACGCGACACCTCGGGGCAGCACGGGGATCAGTGTGGCGCGAGTACCAGTTCCAGTAGCCGGGACGCCGTGATCACACCGATCATCGTTCCGTCGCGCAGTACGGCGGCCAGCGGACAGCGCAGTCGAGCCATCGTCGCGGCGACTTCCACGATGTTGTCGTCATGCTCGACAACAGCCAGTTCAGAAGGCCGCGTGGAAAGGACGTCGCGGACCGTCTTGCCGCCCAGTTTGTCCGCGGCCCGGTCGGCCATCGATTCCGAGAGCACCGCGGCCAGCGTTGGTGCCTCCTGGACGTAGGCGGGCACCAGGAACTTCACCACGTCCGAGGCGGGCAAGACCGTGTAGGGCCGTCCATCGGCCGTTATGACGACGAGCCCGGGTAGCCGGTTCCCGGCAAGAAGCCGAGCCGCCTGCAGCGCGAGCGAATCGAGACGCACTACCGGGAACTTCTCGGCCATGACGGCGGCGTGCATCTTCGCAGAGTACGGCAAATCGGTCATTTCAACTATGCCGCGAACGACCGGGCGTCAGCTAGGCCATCGGCGTGATGATCTCGACCGCAAGTCTTCTTTACTGGACCATTACACTCTTTTAGGGCATCTTTACGCCCAGGAGTGCCGGGAAGTCTGGTCGGCGGCTTGGCCCACCGAGGGGCCGAGTTAGAGGCATGCCGACGAGCGGGGACCGATGCTCCAGCGTTTCGCCAGAGAACTTCTTGCCGGGCTGACCGTGGCCATCGTGGCGCTGCCACTGGCGATCGCCTTCGGCATCACGGCGACCGGCACGTCCGAGGGCGCGCTCGTCGGCCTGTACGGCGCGATTTTCGCCGGGTTCTTCGCTGCGGTCTTCGGCGGGACCCCGGCGCAGGTGACCGGCCCGACCGGCCCGATCACCGTGGTCGCCACCGGGGTCATCGCGGCGCACGGACTCGAGGGCGCGTTCCTCGCGTTCATCATGGCGGGTGCGCTTCAGATCCTGTTCGGCGTGTGCCGGCTCGGTTCCCTCATCCGCTACATCCCACACCCCGTGGTGTCGGGATTCATGGGCGGAATCGCGCTGATCATCATCCTGGGCGAGCTCGACCAGGTGCAGAAGAGCTTTCTGGTAGTCGCGACGACGATCGTGCTCATGCTCGCGTCCGCACGGGTGATCAGGTCCATCCCGGCGAGCCTGATCGCGCTCGTGATCATCACCGCGATCCTGTCCTTCGCGGAACCCGCCCTGCAGAACGTTCGAATCGGGCCGATTTCACTCAACGGCACCGTCGAATACATCGGCCGGATCCCGGAGTCGATCCCCACCTTCACCTTCCCGGAGTTGAGCGGTTCGCTGATTCTCACCCTCGTGCTGCCCGCGTTGAGCATCGCGCTGCTGGGCTCGATCGACTCCTTGCTGACCTCGGTCGTGATGGACAACATCACCGGCCGTCGGCACCGCAGCAACCGCGAGCTGGTCGGCCAGGGGCTCGGAAACATGGCCAGCGGGCTGTTCGGCGGGTTGGCCAGTGCGGGGGCGACCGTCCGGTCCGTGGTCAACGTGCGCAGCGGCGGAAAGACCGCGCTTTCCGCCGCGACCCACAGCGTCATACTTCTCGCCCTGGTCGCCGGTCTCGGCGCGGTCGTCCAGTACATCCCGCTCGCCGTGCTGTCGGGCATCCTGATCCTGACCGCGATCGGAATGTTCGACTGGGAAAGCCTCCGCAAGGCCCGCGTCACACCCCGTGGAGACCTCGTGGTCATGTTCGCGACGATGATCATCACCGTCCTCGTCGACCTGACCGTGGCGGTCGCGGTCGGCGTGGCCGTGGCGCTCGTCGTGCATTTCGCGCAATCGCGCCGGAGCCGGGCCTCGGTCAGCTACGACGAGACCGGTACCTACCGCATCGACGGGCCGCTGTCGTTCCTCTCCATCGACGGCGTCTTGACCAGACTGCGCGACGACAAGCCGAAGCTGTCGCTCAGCCTGGAGCACGTGAGCTACATGGACATGTCCGGCGCCAAGGGACTGCTGACCTTTATCGATCACTCCCACAGATCCGACGTGGAACTCGACTTCAAGGATCTGCCACCACATGTCGAGCACAAATTGACCGCGCTCGCGAACGACGAACAGCGCGACAAACTCACCACCGTCATCAGGAACGCGCCCAGTGCCGCGAACCGGCCGAACGATGGGAAGTCATGACCGCGATCGACGTACTGCTCAAACGCAATGACGAACTCGGCGACGCGGTGCCAGGCGATCGGCGATCACCCCGGCCTACCCTGCAGGTGACCATCCTGACCTGCATGGACGCACGCGTGCGAGTATTCGAGATCTTCGGCCTCATCCAGGGCGAAGCGCATGTGCTGCGCAACGCCGGCGGCGTGGTCACCGACGACGTGATCCGCTCGCTCGCGCTGAGCCAACGAAAGCTGGGCACCCGCGAGGTCCTCGTCGTGCAGCACACCGACTGCGGGTTGTCGCTGGTGACCGAGGACGACTTCAAGGACGAATTGGAAGCCGACACCGGGCTGCGACCGACGTGGTCGATCGAGGCGTTCCGCGACGTTTCCGACAGCGTCCGCCGCTCGATGCAGCGCGTAAAGCGGTCGGATTTTCTCCTGCACACCGACAACGTCCGTGGCTTCGTCTACGACGTGAAGGCCGGAACGCTGACCGAGGTCAGCTGATCACCGTGGAGCGAGCGCCAACTCCAAGAGGCGGGACGCGGAAATCACGCCGAGCAGCGTCTTGTCCTGCATCACCGCGACCAGCGGGCAGTGCAGCCTCGCCATGATCGCGGCGACCTCGATGATCGTGTCGTCGGAGTTCACTCGAGGCAGCTCGGCGGGCTCCGCCGGAAGCAACGAACGCACCTTGCGGCCGCCCAGCTTGTCGGCGACACGATCGGCCATCGACTCATTGAGGACACCGGCGAGCGACGGGTCGTCCTGCACATAGGTCGGCACCAGGAAACGGACCACCTCTGAAGCAGGCAGGACCGACTGAGGGCAGCCACTCCGGTCGGTCACGACGATGCCGGGCAGGCGGTGCTCCGCGAGAAGTCGCGCCGCGTCGAGCGCGTCGGAATCCATGTCCACGACCGGGAATTCCTCGGCCATCTCGCTGGCTTGCATGGCGCAAGACTACGACCGTCCGGGCAGGTGCGCCCGAGTCATCCGTCGTTACTGTCCGATTCTTTACGGCCCGACGAGATTCCGGTGCTATTCGACGATTCACCGCGCTCCTGCCGCAGGTGCATTACGCGGAGGGCGGCCATCAGGACGACGAACACGGCGATCAACGCGAGAGGACCGAGCAGTCCGGACATAAGCTCCCCATCTCACATCACTGTGATCACCGGCACAGTCCAGGGTACAGGACGGCACCATCACCGAATCCACTGGACGAGGTGGCATTTGTCCGAGTTGCCTCCGCTTCTCGTTTACGGCATGTTGACGCCTGGAGCGCCGGGAAGTCTGGTCGGCATACCCCGTCCTGATCGGCCGGGGCGGTCGGTATGGACAGGAATCGGTGAGAGCACAAGTGATCTGGCAGCGTCATCGGCCGATTTTCGCCCTTGAGGGCGTGGCATGAGCGCCACCGTCGCGATCACCGTGTTCGTGGTGGCATATCTGTTCATCGCCACCGAGAAGATCCCGAAGATGGTCACCGCACTCACCGGTGCGGGCATCGTCCTCGGCCTCGGCGTACTCGGCTCCGAGGACGCGTTCTACTCCCACGACACCGGTGTCGACTGGGACGTCATCTTCCTGCTGCTCGGCATGATGATCATCGTCGGAGTCCTCCGGAAGACCGGCGTCTTCGAGTTCACCGCGATCTGGGCGGCCAAGCGCGCCAAGGGATCGCCGCTGCGGATCATGCTCCTGCTGGTCCTCATCACCGCTGTCGCTTCGGCGTTCCTGGACAACGTCACCACGGTGCTGCTGATGGCACCCGTGACCCTGCTGGTCTGCGATCGGCTCGACATCAAGCCGGCGCCCTTCCTGATCGCGGAGGTCATGGCCTCGAACATCGGCGGCGCCGCGACCTTGATCGGCGACCCGCCCAACATCATCATCGGCAGCCGGGCCGGTCTGACGTTCAACGACTTCCTCGTCAACATGGCCCCGATCGTGGCGATCGAGCTGGTCGTCTTCTGCCTGGTCCTGCCGAGGCTGTTCCGCGGTTCCTTCACAGTCGCCCCGGGGCGGGTCGCCGATGTCATGGCCCTCAACGAGCGCGAAGCCATCCGCGACAAGAAGCTGCTCGTCAAATGCGGCGTCGTGCTCCTGGCCGTCTTCGCCGCGTTCATCGGCCACTCGGTCTTCCACATCGAACCGTCGGTCGTCGCCCTGCTCGGCGCCGGCACCCTCGTGCTCCTGTCCCAGTCCAAGCCGAAGGACTACCTCGCGAGCGTCGAATGGGAAACCCTGCTGTTCTTCGCCGGGCTCTTCATCATGATCGGTGCCCTGGTCAAAACCGGGGTCATCGGTGACTTGGCGAAACTCGCCGCCGACGCCACCGGAGGCAACGCGCTCCTCGCCGTCCTGCTGATACTCGGCGTCTCCGCGCTTCTGTCCGGTGTCGTCGACAACATTCCCTACGTCGCGACGATGAGCCCGCTGGTCCTCGACCTCACCGGCAGCATCGCCGACCCCGCCCACTCCGAAGCTCTCTGGTGGTCACTCGCTCTCGGCGCCGACTTCGGCGGCAACGCCACCGCCATCGGAGCCAGTGCCAACGTCGTCGTCCTCGGCATCGCCGCCCGAGCGGGAAGCCCCATCTCCTTCTGGGAATTCACCAAGAAGGGCGTTCTCGTCACGCTGATCACCGTTCTCGTCGCGGCGCCCTACCTGTGGCTGCGGTACTTCGTCTTCGCCTGAGCCCGCTCAATCGAGTCGCTCCGACTTACGGTCTCCAGCCGGACAGCTCCACCCTCACCGCCCTCAAGTCGTACGCGATCGTCAGGCAGTCGTCAGGTGCAGACTTCCGCATCTCCAACACAATGAGGAAGTCGTCGAAAGGAGAAGATGGACATGTCTGTCCACCATCACCAACCCGACGACATCGCCGACGAAGTCCGCCACTGGCTTGCGCGCGAATTCGCGTCCTCGATGGCCGAATCGGCCGTCAGTGAGATCGTGCGCTCGGCCCACGCCGATCTCGAAGGCCAGGTTGGACCCGATGCCATGGGAGAAACGCTGCATCGGCTGGCTCGGTTTCGTGTGCTCCGCACACTCGGCGGCCGATGAGCGCGCCGACCGACAGTCACGACTACGAAAATGGCAGCAGCGACCTACCAACTCATATGCTGATGAAAGGTCTGTTTCCAGCCATCGTCCCGGCGAACGTAAACACTGCTCACCCGCGCCGAGTAAGGAACCCCGTCTTTGGTGGCAGCGACGCTGTAGTTGACCGTGCAGACGGCGAGACTAAGCCTTGTCGCACTCAAATCAGCGAGGCTGCATGCCTTCCACCGCGCCCCGCACAAGGCGACCAAAGCTGCGTCACGCACCTGGATAGGCCGCTGGTCGATCGGCAACAGCACGATGCGGTCATCGCGAACCTTCTCGTAGTACGACCGTGCGGCGACAGGTTCGGCCGCGAGCGCGCACCAGGCACGTCGCTCCAGACCCGTCAGCACATCCACGGCAGCCGCTTCATGGTCCGGTACAGCCAAGATCGCGACCAGGGTTCACCGTCTGGCCACGTCACGGTCCATACCTGGGCTTTGCCGATCGATCATCGCCGCGCTTTCCGAGCTGTCACCTACGCCCTCCGACTTTCGCCGGACGGCGACCAGCTTGCACCAGAACTACGAACCCGAACCTGACAATCACCTTACGATTTCACTGGAGGCATACTCGGCAAGCCCTGTGGCGACCTTCGACATCGTGCGCTGCACGTGCCCCTCTGACGACCAGCGCCCCATGCCACGAGCTGAATATGTTCCCTGCCAACGGATCCGTGTTCCACCGCCGGGCACCTCGTGGAGGTCGATCGTCGCCTGGTGGTCGGCCATATGCGGACTCTCCAGCCCCTCGTACGCGAACCGCCGCCCAGGCGTGAGGCTGGTGATCCGCTCCCTGACGACCGCCTTACCCGAGCGGAAGACCCGGATGGCACCGACTCCGTCACGCCCGTCCGGGGAGAGGCCGCTCGAACTGCTGACGTCAAGTTCACCGGCGCGTGACCAGGCGGACCACGTCCTCGGGTCCAGCAACAATGCCCACACGACCGCCGGTGGCGCCGCCGATTCGGCCAAGACATCGTACGACCGCACTGCAGAACCTCCAAGAGAGGCGAATGTGACGACCCGGATCGTGCCACATGCCAGGCCCATCTGTAACTCACTCAGGCCAACTCGAATACGTCTGTCCACTATGGACCTATCTTGGATTGGGCATGCCCAACCACAGAATTGCTCCGCGAGTCCCCGCCATATCCCCCTATAACATTCACTTCTCGCAGGCCACCCATAAAACAAGTAGCGAGACCGCCGCTATTCCGGCGTCGAAACCAGATATAGCGTCACGGTCGACCAGGAACGGGCCAGCAGCAGTCAGCACTGGCCGGCTGGATCGGCCGCCAAACCCGCCTCGTGCCCGGCTCGGTGAGAGAAGCCGCACCGACCGCGACGAGAGGGGCACCAGCGACCAGACCGGTCATCGGGTCGACCTCACCGACCGGATCATCCGGCGCGAACGGCGACAACAGCAGCCATAGGCCGAGCAAGAATACGAGGGCGTCGGCGACGGCCAGTACCGCACTGCGATTCTCGGCGATGGTTCGGACGTCGTACGTCCAAGATCTCATCCCGTCAGCGCCCCAGTACGTCGCGGACGCTTTGCCCGGCGAACGCCGCGCAAAAGCTCAGTCTGCCGCACCCGCCAGTGAGCCCACCTGACGATAGCCTTGCGATTCACCTGCCGCCCAGGGCGCCTGTCGGCGTGGGTGACAGGGCACCGCGACCACGGAATTGCCCGGCAGAATCGACAATACCTACGCCGCTCGACCTTGCCCGCGGCGGCGCCGATCGCGATCGGCGCGGCGCACTCGCCCCGCCGCTGCAGGTGCGTCCGTCCCGCGGCCCCCTGCCGTCGCGCCACCGCCTGACCAGCTTGGTCTGCCGCAGCCGCGGCCTGTACAGCAGTCTGAGCCAGTAGCCGAGCACGTCGCCTGCGTTAGCGCATACGGCGGGGCCGGTGGCCACCACCCCGAAACGGCATCGTGAAGACCGGATCACCGCACACTGAGGCCTGCGTAACTCGGCGTCACTGTCCGCGTGAGTGGCCTGCCTGAGAAATGGGGATCACAAGCCAGATGAGCAGCAGGAACGCACCAACCGCGATATCGCTCGTCGTGGTTCTTGGTGCCGGCGTACCGTCGTTGTACTCCAGTACAAAAGGCGCTACGAGCAGCCAAAAGCCGAGAACCGGCGGCACCGAGGACCACCATGAAGCCGCGCGAGGTTCCACCAGGGGCGCGGAACCGATTGCGATCAGTGCGATACCCACGAGCACATCGTTCCAGTAGCCGTCGAATCCGCCTCCGGTGTACTCATGATCGAGCACAAACGATGAAAGTATCAACCAGACACCGGCGAGAAACGTACACGCTCCCCCTACAGCGGGAGCCAGGCGGCTCGTTTCGTCCGCTTCACTGCCATTTCTGTCGCTTGTGGTTACCTTCGGCCAGCGCAACTTCATACCTATGAGAAGACTCCCGTCGTCCTGCGTCCCCGCCAGGCCGACGGGACCTTCACACCAGTGTGGCGGCCGCCCGCGGGGCTCGACCTGACGATTCCCTTGCGATCTGAAGATGCCGCCGCCCATGTCCCTGACGTAACGGTTCGTCAAGACAGGCATGGACCTCCCGCCACCAGACCAGAAAGGGATTCACATGGTGAAGCCAAGTCCGAAATGGACCTTGGCCATCACGGCATCGTTTTGCGCTCTCCTGCCGCCTGCGGTGATGACGGAACGACACCGGCCGCGACCGGCACTTCACCTGTGTCTTCGGCAAGCATCTCCATCGGATCGACATCGACGCCGCACACCGCAGACATCCTGTGCCAGTCAGACGACGTAAGGTTGTCGCTCGGCAAAGGAGATGGCGCCGCCGGTTCCGTCTATCGGCCGCTTCTGATCACCAATTCCAGCGATGAGCCATGCCGGGATCCAAGGCTTTCCGGGAGTGTCCTATGTTGCCGGTGACGACGGGCACCAAGTAGGGAAGGCAGCCGACCGTACCGGCGACAAGGGCGGCGTCGTCGAGCTACGCCCTGGCAGGCCGCGGCCGCTGACATCCGGTTCGTCAACGTCCATGACTACCTTCCCGAACCCGATGACCGCTACCTGCCGGCGGCGCCTTCGCGATGACCCCCGGCCGCACGCGGTCAGAGGGCTTGCTCGCGTCGTCCTTCCGAAGTCTTCGTCGACGCGGCGGGCCTGCCGTTGGCGGTGATTGTCACCCAGGCCAGGCCGGGGAGAACCCGCAACCGCTGCCCCTACTGGACGACATCCGGGATATCAAGGTGGACGGTCAGAAAGTGCGGGTCGGGCGGGTGCTGGCAGGTGCTGCGGGAGCGCCGGATCAAGGGCACCATCCCCGAACGCGCCGACCAGATCGCCCCACCGGAAAGCGAAGGGCAAGGCCGGTGGCAGACACCACGGGCCTTCGACCCCAACCTCTACAAACTCCCCAACGTGGTCGAGCAATGCTTCAACCGGCTCAAATAATTCCGTGGCCTGGCAACACGGTTCGCCAAACGAGCCGCCGAATACCACCGCACCGAAATCATCCTCCACCTCCGATGAAGGTCCCCAGGACACTGCCTGATCGGGCAGGTCGTAGCAACAGTGGTCGATCATCTCCGTCGCACGCACTCAAGGGGAGCCCGTCGTGGTCGAGCAGCTCGCCGGAGTGGGCGGAGAGTGTCGGCAGGGAGTCGGGCCGACCGGGCTTTGACACTCAGCGCTTGACGATGTCGAACTTGGAGTCGCACAACTTCCAGCGGCCGTCGGTCCGGGTCGCCTCAACAGACAATTCACGGTGGGCGCGGCCCTGCTTCTCGACCGACATGGTGACGTTGCCTTCGGCACCGCCGACGTACAGCGTCACCGCCCGGACACTCAGCCGCAGCCCATCCCGCTGCGCGGTCCCGTCCTTCAACGGCTGCGCGACGTCGTCGTGGTTAGCGGCGCACACGTAGTCATCGAGCGGAAACGCGGCAAGGTCCGAGGAGTCGAGCGCGTTGTTGTACGCCTGGACGAACTCTTCGGCGGTGGCGAGCATGTCACCGGACTTGGCCGCGGCGGCGGGCGCGCTGCCACCGCCGTCGTTCAGGGTGACGACCAGCGCGGTCACGGCGCCACCCGCGAGACCGAGCACGCCGACGACGATGCCGACGATCAGGCCCAAGTTGAGCTTCTTCTTCGGCGATGGTTCCTGCTGCCACTGTGGTTCGGTCACCGCGCAAACCTTAGGGCTCTTTGATGAAATCTTGATGACAACGGTCCTGCCCGGCGAACGGAAATCCGATCACGGTCCACGCCGAAGTGGACAAGTCACAGAAAAATCAAATCCCCGCAGGTCAGCGGAGATACTGACGTGGCGGGCCGTCCGGGGCAGCCGCTGCTGCCGAAAGTCGACGACCTGCGGGCCGGCAACTCGTGCCGGCCGGGCATCCGATCAGTCGGCGGCTTCCGGAGCGTCGAGAATGCTGCGGGCGAAATGCTGGAAGCGTTCGTTGTCAACGAGGGCGATCCCCTGCGTGGTGTCGACGAGCACCAGGAGCGTGTCGCCCGGCGACAGCCCCAGCAGGTCGCGCGCGTCCTTCGGGATCACGATCTGTCCCTTCTCACCGACCTTGACCGTCCCGACGATGTACCGCCCGTCGGGGCCCTGAATCATCCCGTTCACCTGGCGACCTCCTCCGCCACCCACTCTAGCCGGTCCACCTCAATGTGCGTAAAGTAGGAAAAGTAGGAGAAGTTCTACTAGTACTAGAGGTGTGCATGGACGCCAGCAAACGGCTGAGCCGGTCTTCACGTCGTCCCGACCCGTATCCCGTGGTGGAGCGTCAGGTGGACGTCGGCGCGCACGTCCTCAACTACGCGGAAGGGCCGGACAACGGCCCTCCGCTCGTTCTTCTGCACGGTCAGGGCTCACGGTGGCAGGACTACGCCAAAGTGCTCCCCACACTCGTCGAGAACCATCACGTCTACGCCGTCGATGTCCCAGGTCACGGCCGGTCGGGTCGTCTCGCCCCGGAGGACTACACCAACGCTCGCGTCACAGCGTCACTCGCCGAGTTCCTGAAAACGATCGTTCGGAAGCCGGCCATCGTGTCGGGCCACTCTTCCGGAGGACTCCTCGCGCTCGGGCTCGCCGCCCACCACTCCCCTCTGGTATCAGGCCTGCTGCTGGAGGATCCGCCGTTGTTCTCGTCGGTGCTGCCGCGCGCCGAGAAAACGACCGGTGCGGTACTGATGCGCCTGGCCGCCGAGTACCTCCGTGATCGGCCCGACGACGATTTCCAGCGGTATTACGTGGAGCGAAGCGGCTACTTCGCCTTCTTCGGGCCGTTCGCCCCGTGGCTCGTCAGGTATTCGCTCAGGTGGATCGACCGGCATCCCGGCGAACCCCTTCGGATCACCTTCCTGCCACTGATCGTCAGCGTCTATTTCGCCGGGCTGGTCCACTACGACCCGGCTTTCGGGGTCGCCTGGGACGACGGGGCCTGGTACGAGGGATTCGACACCGCCGCCGCCCTCGCGGCGGTCGACGTGCCGGTCACCCTCATCCATACGACCTGGTGGTTCGACAAGCACGGCACGTACTACTCGGACGACGGCGTCCTCATGGCCGCGATGGACGGAGACGACCGGGCACGAGCCGTGGAACTGCTGGGCGAGCCCGAGGTCGTGACCGTGAAGTCCGGCCATCTGGTCCACTTCGAGCGCCCCAAGGTGTACCTGGACGCGGTGAGCGGACTCGCCGCTCGTGCCGGTTGAGTCGCCAACTGCCCGCATTGCATCGCGTCATCGGGGCCACCACTCGACGAGATCACAACCGTCGCTCGGGCGTGCCAGCGCGTTCACCCCGGACGCAATCTCCGTGCGCTGGCAGTCGGTGGCGAATGGGTCGCGAGTTTCGCCGTCGTCGGCTACCCCCGCGAGGTCCACCCCGGTTGGTTGCAGCCGTTGCTGACCTACCCCGGACGGGTTGACGTCTCGCTGCACATCGAGCCGATCGACCCGGTCACCGCGGCCGACCGCCTCAAGAAACAGCTGTCGAAACTCGAAAGCGGTCGCCGACACACCAGCGAGAAGGGCCGGCTGGTCGACCCGCACGTCGAAGCAGCCACCGAGGACGCCTACGACCTGTCCGCGCGAGTCGCCCGCGGCGAGGGCAAGCTCTACCGGCTCGGGCCCCCACCGAGGAAGCCCTCAGCGACGAAGTCGCCGCGATCCGATCGCTGGCGGCGTCACTGCTGCTGGACTGCAAACCCACCACCTACCGCAGCCTGCAGGGCTGGATCACCAGCCTGCCCATGGGCCTCGATCTCACCGGTCGAGCATCAACTGGTCACGACTGACCCGAAGTTCCTCGCAACTCTTCAGGATTCCGGCACGAACTCAGGGTGGGTGGAGCTGTAATGAGGGTATCGCGGTCCCGCGGTTCAGGAACTGCATGCAGTTGGGGCAGCGCACCACCTGTACTGCCAACCGGCACGAGTATCGCCCGATCCATAACGCGATGGATGCAGTCGTCAGGAACGGCTACGTGCGAAAAAGATCGCTTGCGGAAATTGCTCGTCCGGGTCGAGCAGCCACTGGGCCTCGACCTCGAATCCGGCCTCACGCAGCCAGGATGCGACCCTTTCCGGCCGACGGCGGTGGACATGGAGCTTCATCGGATGGCCGCCGTAACCCTCGGTCTTCAACTGCGACCCGTCGCCTACGTGAAACAGGAGTTGCAGTGGTCCGCCCGGACGCAACGCTCGGTGGAAGTGCGCGAAGACTGTCGGCACATCGCCGTCGGGGATGTGGATCAACGACTGCCAGGCAAGCAGGCCAGCCGCCGAAGCGGCCGGGAGGTCCAAGTCTGTCATCGAGCCCACCTCGAACCGCAGACCGGGGTGCTCGTGCCGGGCCACGTCGATCATCCCTGGGGAAAGGTCGATGCCGAAGGCGTCGACATCGAGCTCGTGCAGGTAGGCGGTGACTTCTCCGGGGCCGCAGCCGACGTCCGCTACCGGCCCGCCTCCACCGGCCCTCACACGGTCGGCGAACACCGCCAGAGCCGCGCGAAGGTACTGGTGACCGGCGAGGGCACCACGGACTTGGTTGGCATAGCTAACTGCGACCGTGTCGTACGAGGTCCGGGTGTCGGCCAACCAGTCGTCCGTGTTCATGACCGGAACGATATGCCTGATCGCGATCTCATGGGCAGCCGACTCGATCTGTTCGTCGATGGGCAGGCACCTGAGCACCATGGTTGTTGTCCCCCAGAGGTTTGTACGGCAGGCGGGCGTGCGGTGGTGGCAACGGGCAGCTCATCGCTCGTGGATTTGATGCCTCCTGACACCGGGGTGGTCAACGGTGGCGGCGTAGCGGTAGGCGCCGACGACCGAGAGGCCGAACAGGTCGCAGATGAGGCGGACGTTGCCGTTGCTGGTGTGGGCTTCGTCGAGGATGCGGTCCTGGCGGATGGCTTGGGCGTTCATGCCGAGGCGTTTGCGAATCCACCACGGGGGTGACCGGCCGGGTGGTGTTGGCGTTGCGGTAGTGGATGAACAAGTGTGGGTTGGCGGTGTTGGGCCAGGACCGTTGCCGACAGGTCAGCTAGGCAGCCAGCCGCAGCCGGACAGGTGCGGCGAGCGGGATGACCCGGCCGTCGACGTGCAGTCGTCCGTCGCGAAGGTCGGTCAGGTGCAGGGCGCAGAGTTGCCAGATGCGGATGGCGTGGAATGCCAGCAGCGCGGCCAGCGCCGCGCGGGTCGGGTCCTCGGAGTCGAGCGCGGCGCGCAGCGCCGACAGGTCGACCGACGGCGGAGCCCGCGGGTGGGGTGTGGGGACGCTGATGCGGGCGGTCGGGTTGACGAAGGTGAGCTGGCGGGCCTTAAGCACCCGGCTTCAGATAACGAGCGCGTAGGTGCTGTGACTGGCGACGGCGCGACTTACTTGCGACGCCGACAGGTTGTGCGCCCGAAGCGAGGTGCTTGAGGAGCCGCTAAGAGGACACGAGAAGATGTCGACGTGCTTGCAGACTCCAAGCAGGAACTGCTGAACTGGCTACGTCACGTCATCGACCTTCTTCCTTCGCACGAGCATCTCAGGTACCCGTGCACGGAAGCCTTGGTGATCGCTGTCGGCCGCTGACGGCGTAGGGGAGTTCTACGGCGACGACCAGCTCGGGCCGCCCGATCAAGGTGCGCTTCCGTGTCTTCCGCCCGAATCCGGACGAGGCACGCTTCGAGCAGGCGTTCTCGGCGGACGGTGGCACGACGTGGGAAACGAACTGGAGCGCGGTGGACCGCCGGATCCGATAGGGGCTTCAGCCACCGCGCGGCGCCCGGCTCACCGCCCACACGCTGACGATCACCAGCAGGCAGCCCGCCAGCTGGGTGAGGGTGGGCCGCTCGTGCAGGGCCAGGACACCGAAAAGGACGGCCAGTACCGGGTGCAGCAGGAGCAGTGCGGCACTGACCTGGGGCGCGACCTGGGAAAGGGCTCCCGCGATGAGGAGCCAGGCCAGCACCTGCCCGATCAGCGCGAGCGCGATCAGCCACAGCCACGCGGACGGTTCGAGGTCCAGGTCGATCCCCGTCCACAGGCCGCCGACCACCGCCGCGGCCAGACAGGCCGCCGCCGTGGAAGCGCAGACCGGGAACACCGCGTGGCCTTGGCCGCTGCCTCGCCGCATGAAGAACAGGTATCCCGCGTAGGCGATGCCCGCGATGGTGCCGAACACGATGCCGCCGACCGGGTCCGTGCCCGGCTCGGCCTCGCCGATCACGCCGGCCGCCATGGTCACGCCGATCAGCATGAACGGCGCGAGCGCGAGGAACCGCCCCGACGGCTTCGACCCCAGGAACAGCCAGGTGAGCAGCGGGAACACCACCACCTGGATGTTGATCAGCACGGTGGCGATGGAAGCTCCGACGTCCTGGATGCTGGCCACCCAGAACACGTAGTCGACGCCGAGCAGCACCCCCGCGGCGAGGTCGAACCGCACCAGCCGCCACGGCCGCGGTCCGACCCGCCCCCATTCCCGGACGGCCAGGGGGACGAGGACCGCCAGTGCGATGGCGCAGCGCAGGAACGCGGTGGTGCCGGGCGTGGCACCGGACAGTTTGGCGAACCCGGCCGACACCGAAGTGCACGCCGCGCCCCCGGTGATGCGCAGTGCGGCCGCGCGGTGCCGATCCGGTGCCTGAACGCTCATGTCGTTCACTATGCCCAGCCGGGCCGTACAGCAAAAGCAAATGTTCGTAGGGGGAAATCGGTAGCATCGCTTCATGAACCTGGGCCGTCTGCAAGCCCTCGCCATGGTCGCGAAGCATGGATCCGTCGCCCGTGCGGCGGAAATCCTGCACATCACCCCGTCCGGGGTGTCGCAGCAGCTGAACAAGCTGGAGCGGGAGACCGGCCGTCCGCTGCTGGAACCTGTGGGCCGCGGCGTCCGGCTCACCAGGGCCGGCCGGCTGCTGGCCGAGCACGCGGTGCGAGTGCTCGCCCAGGTGGCCGCGGCCGAAGCCGACCTCGCCGCATTGGACCAGGAGGTGGCCGGACCGCTGCAGATCGGGTCGGTCGGCAGCGCGATCCGGGCGCTGCTCCCGGACGTGCTGGCCGAGCTGGTCGCCGAGCACCCGCGGCTCGTCGTGACGTTGTGCGACGGCGAGGTGGTGGATCTCATGCCCCGGCTGCTCACCGACGAGCTCACCGTGCTGCTCATCGAGAGCTGGGAGGTCCGGCCGCCGCTCCTGCCCGCGGGGGTCGCCGTGCGCACCCTCGTGCGGGAACCGGCCGAAGTCGCCCTCGCCGCGGATCACCCGCTCGCCGACCGGTCCTTTGTGGACTTCGCCGACCTCGCCGGGCAGACGTGGTCCTGCTGCCCGGCGGGTACCGAGGCCGACGTGACGCTCACCCAGACCATGCGCGGCCTCGGCGTCGAGCCGGACATCCGGTTCACCGTCACGGAATTCCCGACCCAGCTCGCGTTGGTCGCCGCGGGTCTCACCGCCGCCCTCGTCCCCAGGATGGCCCAGCGACCCGCCCCGGAGGGGGTCCGGTTCGTCCGCACCCGACCGGTCCTGCACCGCGAAATCCGCGCCGCTTGGCGCGAGGACGATCAGGGCCCGCCGGTACGCGCCCTGCTGGCCGCGCTGGCTTCCCGTCAGGACGCGGTGAACCGGACCGGGAGCGCCCGGTAGCCCTGCACGGTGATCGCCCGCAGCCATTTCACGTCACCGGCGAGCTCGACCCGTGACACCCGCCGCGCCAGCGCACGCAGGACCACGGCCAGCTCGACCCTGGCCAACGCGGCGCCGAGACAGTGGTGCGCGCCGTGTCCGAAGGTGAGGTGCCGATTCGGCCTGCGATCAACGCGGAAGGCGTCGGGCTCGTCGAACATCGCCGGGTCCCGGTTGGCGGCGGGCAGCCAGGCGACCACGGGGGTGCCCGCGTCGAGCTCATGTCCATTGAGGACAGTCCGGACGGTGGTCACCCGGAGGACGTGCATCGCGGGCGAAGTCCACCGCAGTACCTCCTCGACCACCGGACCGAGATCGTCGCCACGGTCGCGCACCACTTCGAGCAGACCGGGTGTCGTCGCCAAGGCGTGTACCGCACCCGTGATCGCGTGCCGGGTGGTCTCGTTGCCGCCGATCAGCACGTTGTCACAGTTGAGCAGGACGTCGTCGGCGTCGAGGCCACCGTCGCCGAGCAGCACGCTGACCAGGTCGTCACCCGGCAGGCGACGCCGAGCGGTGATCAGTTCGTCGAAGTACACGAGGATCTCGGTATGTGCCTGCCGGGGCGTCATCCCGTCGAAGAGGTCGTCTTCGCCACCGAAGGCATGGTTGGTCAGCCCGATCAGCATGTCCTGGTCGTCCGGCGGTATCCCGAGCA
This sequence comes from Amycolatopsis sp. NPDC057786, assembly GCF_042797905.1. Classification (NCBI taxonomy): domain Bacteria; kingdom Bacillati; phylum Actinomycetota; class Actinomycetes; order Pseudonocardiales; family Pseudonocardiaceae; genus Amycolatopsis; species Amycolatopsis sp. NPDC057786. The sequence continues at coordinate 10,038 of NZ_JBHVKW010000037.1, read as the reverse complement.
GATCGCAGACCACCGCCGCCGGGACGCGCGGCCCGAATTCCGCGGCGACGTCGCACGACGGCGCGTCCAGCACGCGGTCGAGCAGCTCGTCCGCCTCCTTGTCCACCCGGTCCGCGACGGACCGCGCGGACGCCCTCGACATCAGCGGTCCGACCAGCTTGCGGAGCCCGCGGTGGGGGCCGTCGTCGGTGACGACCATCATCCGGCCGCCGGAACTGTCCCGGTCGAAGCCGATCATCATCCCGTATTCGGAGGTGAACGGCGCGGAAGGGGCGAGGACCGCCGCGCACGCGCGGTGGGAGAACACCGACCAGAACCCGGTCGGCGAGCTGCCCGGCGCGCTCCATTCCATCCGGTCGGCGGCCGCCAGCGCCCGCCAGCGTGTGTGCCGTTCCGCCGAGGTGTAGAGGTCGGGGTCGCCGTAGTCCATCGCTTGCCCCGCTACCCGGTCCGCTCGTCGAGCACCCGTGCCAGTCCACGGACGCTCGGCGCCTCGAAGAACGCCTTGACACTCAGCCGCACGCCCAGCGCCGAACGGATCCGGCCGACCAGGCGGGTGGCGAGCAACGAGTGCCCGCCGATGTCGAAGAAGCTTTCATCGATCCCGACTTCGGGCGCGTCGAGCACTTCGGCGAAGACATCGGCCAGCGCGATCTCCGTCGGCGTCGTGGGAGGCCGTCCCGTCGCGCCCGCTCCGGGGGCGGGCAAGGCCGCCCGGTCGACCTTGCCGTTCGGCGTGGTCGGCAGCCGCGGCAGGTCGACCACCACATCCGGGACCAGATGCTCCGGCAACCGATCGCGCAACCGAACTCGGACACCTTCGGCGTCCACGGTGCCTTCCGCCGCGGTCACCACGTAGGCGACAAGCCGGTCTTCGTGCGCGCCCACCGCCGCTTGTGCCAGCCCGGCCGACTCGAGCAGCGCCGACTCCACCTCGCCGGGTTCGATCCGGAAGCCCCGCACCTTGAGCTGGTCGTCCACCCTGCCCACGAACTCCAGCTGCCCGTCCGGCCGGACCCTCGCGCGGTCGCCGGTGCGGTACATCCGGCTACCCGGCGGCCCGGACGGATCGCGAAGGAACCGTCGCGCGGTCTCCTCGGGCCGCCGGAGATACCCGCGGGCGACACCGGGACCCGCGACGTACATCTCGCCGATCTCGCCGTCGGGGACCGGCCGCATCAGATCGTCGAGCAGAGACACCGTGGTCCCTCGGATCGGCCTGCCGATGGGAGGGGCGCCCTCGCCGTCGAGGGGATCGCTCGCGGTCGCCGCGACCGTGGTCTCGGTCGGGCCGTACGCGTTGATCATCAGCCTGCCGGGCGCCCAGCGGCGGGCGACCGGCGCCGGGCACGCTTCGCCCGCCACCAGGAGCGTCAGGTCCGGCGGCAGACCGCCCTCTTCCGCCAGCGGCGCCAGAGCCGAAGGGGGGAGGGTCAGGTGGGTGACGCCGTGCTCCCGGATCAGCCCGGCCAGCGGCTCACCCGGAATCAGGCGATCCTTCGACGCCAGCACCAGACAGGCGCCTGCCGCCCACGACGGCCAGAATTCCGCGACCGATGCGTCGAAGCTCGGCGAAGCGAACGCCAGCAGCCTGCTGTCGGGGGTCAGCCGCTGACGTGGCACGTAGTCGGCGGCGAGGTTGACGATCCCGCGGTGGGGCACCACCACACCCTTGGGCTGTCCGGTCGATCCGGACGTGTAGATGACGTACGCGGCGTGATCGGATCGCAGCGGCTCCGACCGCTCCGAGTCGTCCAGGTCGGCCGCGGACCCCGATGTCAGTTCCGAGAGCTCGACGTCCAGTATCTCGCCGTTCCCCGGCACGTCCTGGCCGGGCGACCGGAGTACGCACCGCGGCGCCGCGTCCGTCACCATGTACGACCGGCGCCGCACCGGATAGTCCGGATCGATCGGGACATAGGCGCCGCCTGCCTTGTGCACGGCGAGCATCGCGACGACGAACTCGACCGACCGCGGCATCATCAGCGCGACGAGCTGCTCGGGCCCGACACCGCGTCGCACCAGCCGTCGGGCCAACCGGTTGGCCAGGGTGTTGAGCTCGCCGTAGCCGAATCGTGCGCGGCCGTGGAGCACGGCGGGCAGGTCGGGTGCCGAGGCAGCCACCGCCTCGAACAGCGCGGCGGTGGTCGGCGCGTCGAGGGGCGACGGCAGCCGCGCCTCGGTGGGCGAGGCGGTCATGCGCTCCGCTCCAGCGCGGACCGGTCACTCAGCAAGTCGACGAGATACCGGTTCACCGCGTCCGGATCCTCCAGATACCCGTAGTGGCCGCAGCCGCCGATCACGTCGTACGTGGCACCGGGAATGGCCGCCGCGAGTTCGCGACCCGCGCTCGGCGGCGCGACGATGTCGTTTTCGAACGACAGCACGTGACACGGCACGGTGATCGCCCGATAGGCGGTGAGGCGGTCGGGCAGCGCGCTCACCGCCAACTGGTGCCGTATTCCCGGCCCGGTCGGCCCGGCCTTCGCGAGCACGTCGAGCCAGTCCTCGGTCAGCTCGTCGTCGGCCAAGGTGGCGGGCCCTAGGTGGTGCAAGGCCCGCACTGCCGCGCGATATCCCGGCGGCAGCTCGGTCCCCGCGGCGATCAGTTCCGCCTCCGCCGCCGCCAGTGTCCGCTGGACAAGGCTGCTGCGGCCGCAAGCGGCCAGCAGGATCACCCGGTCCAGCAGGTCCGGGCGGGCCAGTGCGAGTTCCTGCGCGATGTAGGCGCCCATGGACGTCCCGACCACGGCGCAGGGAGCGATCCCGAGCGATTCGATCAGCCCTGCGACGTCGGCGACGAGGTCGTCGATGGTGAACCCGTCCTCGCCGGGGTCGCTGGGCGGTACGCCGCGGTTGTCGAGCGTGATCACCCGCATCCCGGCGGCCAGGAGCGACGGCACCTGGTGCAGCTCCCAGACCGAGCCGGACGCGCCGGTCCCCATCAGCAACACGACGGGCCTGCCGGTGCCGCGGTCGGCGTAGGACAGGCGGATCCCGTTGATCGTCGTCAAGGGCACTGCCGTCTCCCTTCGTTCATCGCCGGACGGCGACGACGGTCCGGATCAGGGCCTGCGCCAGCGGTCCGGCGGACGCCGGGTTCTGGCCGGTGTGCAGGGTCCTGTCGACGACGACGTGTTCGGCCCACGGTTCGGCCGCGGCGGACACCACGCCGCCCGCAGCACGCAGCCTGTCCTCGGCCAGCCAGGCCATCCGTTCGTGCAGCCCGGTGTCCCGCTCCTCGGCGTTGGTGAACACGGTCATCCGGTACCCGTCGAACAGCCAGCCGCCGTCCGCGGCCCTGGCGGGCAGGAACGCGGCGGGTCCGTGGCAGACGGCCGCCACCGGCGTCCCCTTCACCACCAGTGCGGCGACCAACGCGCCGAACCGTTCCGACTCGGCCAGATCCGCCATCGGCGCGTGCCCGCCGGGAACGAACAGCAGGTCGATCTCGCTCGGCTCGATGTCCTCCAGCGACCGCGGTGTCGCGAGATCGCCGACAGTGTCCAAATAGGACTTCCATTCCGGTGCCATGCCCGCCGGGTCCGGGGTCGGGGCGACGCCGCCGGGGGTGGCCACCATGACGTCGATTCCCGCGTCACGCAGTACTTTGTGCGGCGTGACGAGTTCCTCGGGCCAGTAGCCGCACGGGTGCTCGGAACCGTCCGCCAGCCTGAGCCGGTCGGCTGCGGTGACGGCGAACAAGGCGGTGGTCATGTCGGACTCCCCGGTGAATCGGCGTCCCCGTCCGGCGCTTCCTCGACGTAGAGTCCGAGTGCGTCCAGAACGGGACGGTCGGTGAACGAGAACAGGCAGGCGTCGTCGTCGGGATCGTCGTTGGCGTGCTGGTGCCAAGCCCACGACGGAACGCAGAAGATGTCGTGCGGTGCCCAGTCGAACCGGGTACCGGCGATCACGGAATGCCCGCGGCCCTTGGCGACCTGGTACACCACCGAGCCGGTGTGGCGATGCGCCCTGGTGCGCTCGCCGGGGCGCAGCATCTGCAACGCCGCGCCGAGGGTCGGGGTCACCGGGCCGCCGGTGGCAGGATTCTGGTACTCCATCAGCACTCCGTCGTACGGAGAACCGTCCGTGACTTCCGCGTAGCCGCGCAGCGTGCTGTAGGCCATTTCCCACGGGTAGTGCAGCAGCGGCGAGGCGGGCGTGGCCCGGCGCCGATCGGGCCGCAGCAGCGCGCTTCCGTGTGCGCGCAGTGAGGCGTCGATCGGTTTGCCGTGCACCTGGTGCAGATCGGGGTGCAGCTCGTAGAAGTTCGCGTCCAGCGTGTTCACCAGCGGGTCGTCCGTGCCGTCCTGCCAGATCACCGGCTCTTCGAGCGAGTCCGTACCGTGCTCGTGCCACGATCTGCTCGGTGTGACGATGAAGTCCCCCGGCCCGGCCTCGACGCGGTCACCGCCGATGACGGTCCACGCCCCGGTGCCTTCGATGATGAACCGCAGCGCCGTCGCCGCGTGCCGGTGCGCCGTCATCGACTCGCCGGGGTTGAGCAGCTGCAGACCGGTGTACAGATGGCCGACCGCGGGCGCGCTGCCGTGCGGCGTGGCGATCTGCTCGGCACCACCGGGATTCTTCAACGTCATCACGCGAAGAGCCGCCGCGTCCGACCGGACGAACTGCGCGGACCGCAGCGCGAGTGGACGCAAGTCGGCGTAACGCCACAACATCGCGGCCGACGCGGGCTGGGGCGACCAGGCGCCCTCCTCGGCCGTCCAGCGCGCTTCGGTACTCAGTTCGGCCAGCCGCGCGTAGAATTCCTCGTCGGTGTCAGGAACGGTGCCGGTCATGCGGTCCTCCTCGGTGCGCCGGACGTACGGTCACGGCACTGGGCCGCGGTTTCCTTGAGCAGGGACCACAAATCGCGGATGTCCTCGCCGGTGGTCTGGATATTGCCGATCGACACCCGGATCACGTAGCCCGTGTCCAGCACGGTGTGGGAGACGAACGACCGGCCGCTCCGGTGCACCGCCGCACAGATGCTTTCGTTGAGGCCGTCGACCCATTCGCGTCGATCGACGCCGGACGGCGGCGCCGTGCCGGGGTCGTAACGCAGGCATACCAACGGAAGCACCGATTCCGCGGCGACCGTCCACTCGGGATTCGCGTGGGCTTCGGAGCGCAACCAGTCGGCGTAGTCGACCCGGTCGGTCAGCCGCCGGGCGAGCCCGGCCCTGCCGAAGCAGCGGACCACCCACCACACCTTCAACGCCCGGAACTGCCTGCCCAGTTGCAGGCTGTGGTCCATGTAGTCCACCGAACCCTCGTCGGGGCTGGTCCTCAGGTATTCCGGGACGAGGCGGAACGCGTCGGCGAGCGCCCCGCCGCGCCGGCAGTAGAGCGCGGAAACCTCCATCGGGCAGAACAACACCTTGTGCGGGTTGACCACCACCGAGTCGGCCGCGGCGAGATCGGCCAGCTCCGGCCCCAGCCTCTCGACCAGCCGCCAGAATCCACCGTAGGCGGCGTCGACGTGCAGCCAGACGTTTCGCTCGGCGCACACTCGCGCCAGCTCGGGCACCGGGTCGATCGCCCCGGTCGAGGTCGTCCCGGCGGTGGCGCACACCGCGAGGGGCAGGACCCCGTCGGCGATGTCCCGGTCGAGTGTCTCCGCGAGCGCCACCGGATCGAGCCGCAGGCCGTCACCGGCGGGCAGGCGCACCACGTTGTCCAGCCCGATGCCCAGGGCGATCGCGGCCTTGTCCACCGAACTGTGCGCCTGATCGGAGGTGTAGACCCGCATCCGCGGGAGATCGCGCCCGGCGAGCCCCCGTTCGCGCACCCGCAGTTCGCTCCGCGCGTCGCGTGCCGCGACCAGCGCGTACATCGTCGCCAGTGACGCGCCGTTGACCAGCACGCCGTCCGCGTCGGCGGGATAGCCCGCCAGTTCGGCGAGCCAGCGCAGCACCAGGCGTTCGACCGCCGACGCCGCGGGTGCGGTCCGCCACTGCTGGCAATTGACGTTCAGCGCGGCGGTCAGCGTCTCGGCCAGGATGGCGGGACCGCTCGAACTGTTGCTGAAGTAGGCGTGGAAGTTCGGGTGGTGCCACAGCGCCAGATGCGGCACCACGTCGGACCAGGTGTCCGCGAGGACCTGCTCGAACGGTGTCGGCTCCTCGGGCAGGGGCGCGTCGATCCGCCGTTGCAGTTCGGCGGCGGAGATATCCGAAGTCACCGGTGTGGCGCGGATGGCGGCGAAGTGCTCCCGGAGGCGGGCAAGCAGAAGCTGCCCGTTCTTCTCCAGCTCCTCGGGCGCCCAATCACCGGGCGGCTCGTCGGTCCCGATCAAGGGGAGTCCTTTCTGTCCGGTCGGTGCGCCTCAGTGGCCGTGCGCGTGTCCGTGCGCGTGGCCGTGCCCGTGCTCGCCCTCGACCTCCACCGCGAGTTCGTCCAGGTACTCGATCTCCCGCTCGCGTGTGCAGTACTTCGCGTGGAAGTCGGCGAGAAGCGATTCCTCGGCGGCGCGCAACCGGGCGTGGTCCTCGTGGCTGCGCCACGGGTAGATCATGATCACCTGGCGGGGGTCGGCTTGGCGCTGGAAGAACCGGGCGTGCCCGGACCAGCCCGGATCGTCGTGTGCGTTGGGCCCGGTGAGGTCGTCCATCTCCTGCATCAGTTCCACGGCCCGGTCGGTCAGGTCGGCACGCAGGTACCACGTTTCCTTGACGGTGATCATGGTTGTCCCTTCTCGCGATCGGAGTGCTCGGCGGTGTCCTGGCCGCTGAGGAATTCCCGCAGCTGCGACTCGCCACCGGGGACGAACCGCTCGCAGACGAGCATGTGGTGGCGCCGGTTCCGGGCCTGCGCGGACCACAGCGCCTTGGCCGCGGCCGCCGTGCTCCGCGGCAGCCTCCCGGCGTCGCGGTGATCCCGCAGCCGGGCGCGCAGTTCACGCAGGCCCGCCAGCATCAGGCCATGGTCGTTGTTGAGCGTTCCGGAGAATCCGGGGCTCAGGAACGGTTCACCCATGGAGGGCCGGATCAGCTCCCGGTAGGCGTGCGGCGGAAAGTCCGCGGCGTATTTCATGCTGGCGGTGGCCGCGTCGTAAAGGTGGGTGAGGCCGTGGAGCAGGCGATCCGCTTCCTCCCAGCGAGCCTGCCCGCACGCCGCGTGGAGGTCGGCGAGTGTGCTGTTCATGACGATGAGTTGCAAGTGGAACACCTGGTGGCCGAGTTTCCACCGGCGGACGGCGTCGGCGTAACCAGGGAAAAGCGCGGAAGCTTGGGGCATGGGTGGGCTCCCTGGGCGTACTCACGGGTCGGAGCTCAGCGGCCGTCGGCCGTTTCCACGACCGTCAGCCAACGCTCCAAAGTGGACTGCAGAACGAGGACGAGGCCGCGCATCAGGTCGGCCCGTTCCGAATCCGTCAGACCACCGGACGGCAAGTCGTCCAGCAGCTTGCCTGTGGTACTCAGACAGCTCCGGGTCCACTCGCCGAGATCAGCCGCCTCGCGAGCGATGCGGAAGTAGCCGTCGTACTCCGCGGCCGTCGCCGCGCCGGTGACCGAATCGGGAACACGGCCGTCCGCGGGGAGAGAAACCGGTGTGACCAATCCGAAATCGGGCAAAGCGGAGCCATCTCCGATTTCCGTCGACATTCTCTGGTTGCCTTCCCCAATCGACATTAATATCCGGACGGGGTTGCGATCTCCAGCATCGCGACGCATTAGTAGCACGTCAAGAGTTCGGCATTCGCAGACCTGATCGGAGCATTGGGCGACGTTTAAAAACTTTAGAAACCGGCGCCCGCCGAATGGGCCGAAAGTTCCTTGCCAGCTGTCGGGATAATTGGTATACAACCTACATGGGGGTAACCGATCGGCAGGCCATCGAGCGTAAGCCCGGCGTCCGTTCGGACGACACGGCGGCCCCGTACCGGGTCTTGGTGAGCGACGGCGGACCGCATCAGGCGACGATCGTGGCCGGGCTGCGGAAGGTTCCGGACCTCGAAACCCTGCTCGGTGCGCACGACACGACGGATTCGCTGCACCTCCTCGATGACGTGCAGCCCGACCTGATGGTGCTGTCCCTGGACGGGATCCCAGACGGTGGCTTGACCCTGCTTCACCGGCTCCGAGATCCTGGGCGCCACAACAGTGACCTGGTCATCGTCACTGATCATCCGAAGGCCTCCCTGGTCCGCAACGCCGGGCGGTTCGGCGTCCTGGCGTGCCTGGTCTCACCGTTCGACGCGGAGTCGGTCAGCGAGCGGGCGGCGGGCTGGCGGGACAGGGCCCGCAAACTGGCCCGATTGCCGCCGGACGAACAGCTCTCCCAGCGAGTCGTGGACGAATTCCTGCCGTCGGACTGGACCAGGCCCGCCCGGAGCCGGGCGGCGTCCGACAGCACCCGTGACCAGGTCTCGACGGTGCTCCGCCAGCACAATCACACGATGTCGGTCCACGACATCGCCAAACGGTGCGGACTGTCGACGGTCGCCGCGGGACGTTATCTGCGACAGCTGGTCAACCACGGGGAAGCGACGATGTCCGTGCGGCACGGCAGGGTCGGACGGCCGAGTCATCACTATCGGTGGAACGGATCGTGAGCGGGGGTTCGGGAGTTCTCCGCGGCCTTCCTGAGGTGGACGAGCCAAGCGGAGAGGGATTCGCGGAAGGCGGCGCGCATACCGTCGACGTCGGAACGTACCGGCGCCCCGTCCACAGATGGATGCCGGTGATTCCGCAGGTGGGCCTCCCCAAAGGATCCGGCGCGGTGCCCGTAGTGAGTACACAGTGGACTCGATGTCCATCCCGGCCGTGCTCCAGCGGAAGACGCTGTCTGTCCGAAGAGGACTATCGCCGGTAGCGGCGGTGATGTCGGGTTGCCAGTCCGGCCACGAGGACACCTCGGTGAGCAACCGCCACACGCGCGGTGGTGCCGCGTCGATGACGATTTCACTGTGGGCCACCACCGGTGCTTCGCTGTCGATTTCGGTGATCATGCGCAACCTTCCCCTGAGCGGGAGCTCCGTGTGTCACCGGACACGGTCGCGCGACTTCGGCACCGTTCGCGTCGGTGAGAGTCACCTGGTGTCGCGTGATCCTGCAGGTCTTACACGTGACTGGACGGAGATCTCGCGTGATGTCCATCTGAGGAACGAAACCCAACGTCAAGCAAGCAGGATCACGCGACACCAGTGCTCCGCGTTTAGTCCTCTGGATGCGGTCCTTGCGCAGGCAACCACCGCATCCAGAGCAGGGTCGAGCACCGCCACGCGACCGGCCACGTCGTTGGCCGCGGGCCGAAGGTCGGTCCCCGAAGCGAAATCGCACCACCGAGCTCGTGCTCGATGACACGCGCCAGTTCCTGCGCCTCAACGACAGCTTGAGCCGACGCAGGACGCGGCGGAACGCCGAGTCCCGCGCTCAGCGCCGCGCCTGCGGCTCGCAGCAGGGCACGGCCTCCGTCACGCCAGCCGCTGCCGGCGAGAAGGATGGCGCGAGCAGATGCGTAACGAGGCCGATCAGCCAGCTAGCGGGAGTCCGCGACTCGATCCGCGCGCGGCGAACCGCTATCGCGGACAGCGGCACGCCCCAGCGCGCCGGGCCGAGCCAGTCCAGGAGCGGCAGCTTCCACACCGCCAGCAGAAGGACGAGGAAGACCACGCCCTGAGTGACCGGTGACCGTGTACGGACCACCAGGCAGGTACCGCCGTCCCGGCCGGGCATCCGTCCGAACATTCGCGGAAAATGCCGCGACCTTGTATATGACCGTCCAATCAGGACATCTCCGCGTGCCCGTTGCGAGGTCATTTGGTGAACCAGGCGCCGAACATGCCCGACACACCGTCGAGGTTGAGCAGGATCCCGAGGAAGATCGCGGCGATCACGCCGTACTTGATCGATCTGGTCGCCGAAGTACCGCGCGGTGAGGATTGCCGCTTCGTGCTTGTCCAACCACTGTTGCTCGACCGCCCACGACAGCAGCTTGGGTTCTAGTGGTCGTCGCAGCATCTGATGTGGAGGTGTTGTGGTGGCTGGGATACGTCGTCGTTGGTTGCCGCGGGATGTTCGGGTGGCG
>NZ_JBHVKW010000036.1:283-68232 GCF_042797905.1 Amycolatopsis sp. NPDC057786 | reverse complement strand
GTCCAGGACGACATCCACCAGCACCTCAGCGGACTACTCACGCCAGGCACCATCCAGCGTGAGGTCATCGACGTGGCCTCGGGACGCAGCCGAGGGAAGGGGGCCTTCACGCGCAAAAGGGAGACTCAGCCGAAGCGACCCGAGATGTAGTCCTCGGTCGCCTTCTCGTCCGGGTTCGAGAAGATCTTCTCGGTGTCGTTCAGCTCCACCAGACGACCCGGCTGGCCGACGCCCGCCAGGTTGAAGAACGCGGTCTGGTCCGAGACCCGCGCCGCCTGCTGCATGTTGTGGGTCACGATGACGATCGTGTACTCCTTCTTGAGCTCACCGATCAGGTCCTCGATGGCGAGGGTCGAGATCGGGTCGAGCGCGGAGCACGGCTCGTCCATCAGCAGCACGTCGGGCCGCACGGCGATGGCCCGCGCGATGCACAGCCGCTGCTGCTGACCACCGGAGAGACCGCCGCCCGGCTTGTTCAGCCGGTCCTTGACCTCGTTCCACAGGTTCGCGCCGCGCAGGGCGCGCTCGGCGACCTCGTCGAGCTCCTTCTTGCCCTTGGTGCCACCCAGGCGCAGGCCCGCCACGACGTTGTCGCGGATGGACATCGTCGGGAACGGGTTGGGCCGCTGGAACACCATGCCGATCGTGCGGCGGACCTGCACCGGGTCGACCCCGGCGCCGTAGATGTCCTCGCCGTCGAGCAGCACCTCACCCTCGACGCGGGCGCCGGGGATGACCTCGTGCATCCGGTTCAGCGTGCGCAGCACCGTCGACTTGCCGCAGCCCGACGGGCCGATGAACGCGGTGACGTTCCGCGGCGGCACCGAGAGGGTGACGCCGTCCACGGCGTGGAATTTGCCGTAGTAGATGTCCACGTCTTTGACGTCGATTCGTTTGGCCATCTCAAACAGCTCACTTCTTCTTCGGGGCGACAAGACGGGCAAAGAGCATGGCGAGGAGGTTCACGATCGCGATGATCAGTACCAGGGTGAGTGCCGCACCCCAGATCCTGTCGAACGCGACGGTACCTTCGTCGAACGGGTTGCTGACCCGTTCGTTGTTCATCAGAAGCGGCAGAGCGGCCTGCTCGCCACCGAAGATGTCCCAGTTCACGTAGGCCGAGTAGCCCACGAGGACCAGCAGCGGCGCGGTCTCGCCCATGACACGGGCGAGCGCCATCATGATGCCGCCGATGATGCCGGACAGCGCGGTCGGCAGGACGATCTTCATGATCGTCTTCCACTTCGGCACGCCGAGCGCGTAGGAGGCCTCACGCAGGTCGTCCGGGACGATCCGCAGCATCTCCTCCGAGGAGCGCACGACCACCGGGATCATCAGCAGCACCAGGGCCAGCGAGACGGCGAAGCCGCTGCGCGGGAGGCCGAAGGTGGTGATCCACAGGGCGTAGATGAACAGCGCCGCGACGATCGAGGGGACACCGGAGAGGATGTCCACCATGAACGTGGTGATCTTCGCGAGTTTGCCGCGGCCGTATTCGACCAGGTAGATCGCGACCAGCATGCCGATCGGGACCGCGATGATCGCGCAGACCAGGCCCTGCAGCACCGAGCCGATGACGGCGTGGGCGACGCCGCCGCCGACCTCGTCCGACAGCACCGAGCCGAAGTCCTCGGTCCACCAGTTGCTGTAGGGGATCCGCTTGACACCGTTGATGACCACGGTGGCGAGCAGCCACACCAGCGGCACGACGGCGATCAGGAACGACAGCCAGATCAGCGCGGTCGCGAGGCCGTTCTTGACCTTCCTCGCCATGCTGACCTGCTGGAAGGCGGGGGTGGTGGCGGGGGTCTTCTCGAGCGTGGTGGACATGCTCAGTCCCCCTTCTTGGCGATGACGGATCGCGCGATGAAGTTGACGACGAGCGTCAGCAGGAACAGCACGAGACCCGCCGCGATGTACGCGCCCGCCGAGATCTCGTTGTTGAGTTCCGCGTAGTCCGCCGCGATCTTCGAGGCGAACGTCGCGCCGCCGTCGAAGAGGCTCCAGGTGAACTCGCGGCCCACGATGCCGGTCAGGATGATCGCGAGCGCGATCGTCTCGCCGAGCGCGCGGCCGAGGCCGAGCATCGAAGCGCCGATGTAGCCCGCCTTGCCGAACGGCAGCACCGTGGTGCGGATGACCTCCCAGCGGGTGGCGCCCAGCGCCAGCGCGCCTTCGATGTGCGGGGTCGGCGTCCGCTCGAACACCTCGCGGGACAGCGAGGTGATGATCGGCAGGATCATCACGGCGAGCACGATGCCCGCGGTGAAGATGGTGCCGCGCATGTCCGGCGACACGTTGCCCGCCGCGAAGAGCGGGATCCACGAGAAGGTCTCGTTGACCCACTTCGAGAACGGCTCGATCGCCGGCGCGAAGACCATCAGGCCCCAGAGGCCGTAGATGATCGAGGGGACCGCGGCGAGCAGGTCGATGACGTACGCGAACGGCCGCGCCAGCCGCTTCGGCGCGTACTGGGTGAGGAACAGCGCGATCCCGAGCGAGATCGGCATGGCGATGATCAGCGCCAGCAGGGACGAGTACACCGTGACCAGCAGCAGGCCCATGATGCCGAAGCGCATGTCGTCCGGATCGGTCTGCCAGACCTGGCTGGTCAGGAAGTTCACGTTGTCGGCCTGGAGCGCCGGAATGGCCTGCACCAGCAGGAACAACCCGATCAGGCCGATCAGCGAGACGACGAAGACGCCGGCTCCGGTGGTCAGGATCTGGAAGATGCGGTCACCGGGTCGCACCGTCCTGGAATTGGGGCTCGCGAGGCGCACCGAGGACTGCTCGGGCGGTGACGCGGCAGATTGCTCCGAAATCGGGTCCTCCGTGAAGGTCTCGCGGACGCCAGAACGCCCACCGGGGTCGCCGGTGGGCGTTCTGGGCGAAGATGAATCGCTCATCGACTACTTCTGTCCAGCCTGTCTTTACCGCTCAACCGGAAGGATCAGGCGATGGCCTTGACGGCGGCCAGGACCTTGTCCTGCAGGCTCTGCGGGATCGGCACGTAGCCCTTTTCCGAGAGCGGCTTCTGCCCGTCGGTGGCGGCGACGTTCAGGAACGCCTTGACGGCCTTGGCGACCTCGGGGTCCGCGTACTTGGAGCACACGATCTCGTAGGTGGCCAGGATGACCGGGTAGGCGCCGGGCACGTTGCTGGAGTAGATCGCGTCCAGGTCGAGGGCCAGGTCGTTCGAGCCCTCCTTCTTGAACTTCGCCGCGTCGAGGGACTTGGCGACGTTCGCCGCGTTGAGCTCGACACCGCCGGAGCCGCTGTCGATGAGGGCGGTGCTGATGCCGTCCTTCGCGAACGCGGACTCGACGTAGGTGATCGCGCCGTCGGTGGACTTCACGGCGTTGGCGACACCGTTGGACTTCTCCGCGCCGTTGCCGACACCGCCGTTGAACTTCTTGCCGTCACCCTGGGTCCAGGCGCCCTTGGACGCGACCTTCAGGTACTTCTGGAAGTTGTCGGTGGTGCCCGACTCGTCGGTGCGCGAGATGACCTGGATCGGCTTGTCCGGCAGGTTCAGGCTCTCGTTGCCCTTGACCGCCTTGATGGCCGGGTCGTTCCACTTGGTGATGCCACCGTTGAAGATCTTGGCGGTGACCTCGGGGGTCAGGGTCAGCTTGTCGACCCCGGAAAGCTTGTAGGCGACGGCGACCGGGCCGACGACGAGCGGGAGGTTCCACGCGTCGGAGGCGCAGCGGGCCTTGGCCTTCTCGGCCTCTTCGTCCTTGAGGGGCGAGTCCGAGCCGGCGAAGTCGACCTGGTTCGCGTTGAACTGCTTGATGCCGGCGCCCGAACCGCTGGGGTTGTAGTTCACCTTCTGGCCGGAGCACTTGGCGGCGTAAGCCTGCACGAAGATGTCGATCGCGTTCTTCTGCGCGGACGAGCCCTCGGCCGAAAGCGGGCTCTTGCCACCGCATTCGACGTTCGCCGCGCCGCTGGGGGCGGCGGCGGCACCGGTGCTGCCGGGCTTGGTCGCCGCCGGGTCGGATCCACAGGCGCCGAGCACGAGGGCGGCGGTGGCCACGATGCCGATCGCGCCCGCGGGCCGCATGATCTTCACTGCATTTCCTCCACTGGGAGACTTTCGCCGGATCGGTGGAACGGGAGCGTTCCTTCCGGACCCGGACACTAAGCACCGACAGTGGACAGGCGGCCGTCTAAGGGTGAACGACAGGTGAACAAGGCGGCCGATGTGAGCAGCGCGACTACTCCGAAAGTGGCCCGTGTCCCAGCCGTGACCTGCGCGTCTGCTCTCCGTGACCGATTAAGTGCCGCACGTGTGAACGCGGTTACCGAGCGTATTGGGCGTCGACCTCGTATCGAGTGAAGCCCAGCTTCGAATAGACCGCCAACGCCGGAGCGTTGTCACCTTCGACGTACAAGATCACTTGGCCGAGCCCGCGATCCCGGAGGTACCGAAGCCCTGCGAGCGTCAGTGCCTTCCCGAGACCGCCGCCCTGGGCGTCCGGATCGATGCCGACCACGTAGACCTCGCCCGCGGGCTCGCCGCCGAACCGGCCGGGGACGGCGTCGTGGACCTTCGTCCAGTGGAAGCCGACGACCTCGCCGTCCTGCTCCGCGAGGAAGAAGCCCTCAGGGTCGAACCAGGCTTCCTTCTCGGTCGCCCGGACCTCGTCGGCGGTCAGGGCGCCCTGTTCGGGGTGCCAGTCGAAGGCGCGCGCGTTGACGCGGACCATCGCTTCCTCGTCCTGGCCGGGGACGAACGTCCGCAGCGTGACGCCCTCACGAGTCACGGGCTCCGGCCAGTCCGCGGCTTCCACATCGGCGTGCAGGATCAGCAGTTCGCGAGCGCGCTTGAAACCTTCGGTCCCGGCGAGGTGGACGGCGCCGGGGTGATCGCCGTGCGCCCAGACCCGCAGCGGTTTCCCGCCGACGTGGTCGACGAGCTCCTTGGTGAGCGCCCTGCCGTGCCCGGAGCGGCGGTGCCCCGGGTGGACGAACAGTTCGGCGACCTGGTTGCCGTGCGAATCGCCTTCGGTGTCCAGGTGCGCGTACGCGACCAGCTCGCCGTCGAGGCGCCCCAGAAGATGCTGCCCACCGGCGAAACCGGTGTCCTCCGGACGGCCGTCGGCCTCACGTACGGCGAGCAGGAAGCGGCGGATCTCTTCCGTGTCCGGTTCACCGGTCCAAGCCAGATCGAGCATGAAACCGACCCTACCGGGGAACCCGGCGCCCGCCCGGACGTCTTGTCAGGCAGGAGAGGGGATTCAGTGCGCGGAAAGCTCGTTCGGCTCGTAGACGCTCGCGTCCGGGGCGATGGCCTGCTTGGCCGCGGCGGTGTTGCCCTTGGAAGGCCGCTCGAACTTGTAGCCGACGTTGCGCACGGTCCCGATCATCTGCTCGTGCTCCGGCCCCAGCTTCGCGCGCAGGCGCCGGACGTGGACGTCGACCGTGCGCGTGCCGCCGAAGAAGTCGTAACCCCAGACCTCCTGCAGCAGCTGGGCGCGGGTGAACACCCGGCCGGCGTGCTGGGCGAGGTACTTGAGGAGCTCGAACTCCTTGTACGTCAGTTCGAGGGTGCGCTTGCGGAGCTTCGCGGTGTAGGTCGCCTCGTCGATGACCAGTTCGCCGACCCGGAGCTCGGCGTCGACCTGCGCGGCGCCGCCGTCGCGGGTGGTGACGAGGCGCAGCCGGGCGTCGACCTCGGCGGGGCCGGCCGTCGGGAGGAGGATGTCGTCGGTGCGCCATTCCGCGCTGACCGCGACCAGCCCGCCTTCGCCGACGACGGCGATGACCGGCGTGGAGGTTTCGTCCTCACCGGCGCCCTTGAGCAGGCGGCAGAGGCTCTTCGCGGAGGCGAGATCGCTCCGGGCGTCGAGGACGATGACGTCGCGGTGGCCGGCGTCGAGCAGCGCGGTCACTTCCGGAGCACGGACGCGTACGGTGTGGGGCAGCAGATCCAGAGCGGGCAATACCGTGGTGGCATCTGCTTCCGCGGTCAGTACCAGAAGGTCCAGGCTCATCGCCGCACCGCCTTCAGTCGTGGTCGCCTCGAACGTGGCTACAGCCGGTGCTTGGTGAGAATAGCGGGTGAACAGCCGAGGACCTACCCCGTGCTGGATCGATCACACCTGGCCAAAGAGGTTTACGAAGGAGATTCGACGCGATGGTGAGCAGGCCCGTGGCGCAGGACGACCGACCGTCTTCCGGCCGGTCCGCCAGGCGAGGAAAGCGCCGTGGCCGGGGCTGGCTCATCGCCCTCGCGGTACTGGTGGTGCTGCTGGTCGGGGCCGATTTCGGGGCGGCGGCGTTCGCCGAGCACACGATCTCCCAGAAGGCACGCCAACAGCTGGAACTGGCCAACGATCCGGCGGTCACGGTGCACGGTTTCCCGTTCCTGACCCAGGCCCTTTCCGGTGACTACAGTCACATCACGATCAACGCCCAGGGCGTCGCCGTCCCGCCGCGGCTGCGGGACGTGGACTTCAACGCCGACATGAGCGACGTCACGGCCCCGCTGTCGGATCTGACGTCCGGCAACACGAAGTCGATCGTCATCGGCACGCTCAAGGGCGAGGTGACGATCAAGGCCGCGGACATCGCGCGGCAGGCGCCGCTGGACAAGATCGAGAACCTGAAGATCGAGCCCGTCACCGAGGACTACGTCCGCAACGGCGACAGCGGGCAGGGCGAGACGAAGCCGACCGCGACGAACGAGAACGGCGAGCCGGTCGACACCGCCAGCACCGGGATCCGGGTTTCGGGCAACGTCCAGATCGCCGGGCAGAAGGTGGAGATCTTCTGCTTCGCGATGATCGAACTGGACGGGCAGAAGATCCGTCTCGAACCGAAGCGGCTCCAGTTCGGGAATGACAAGGAGACCACCGTCGTTCCCCAAGCCGTACAGGACGCGCTGCTGCCGAACTTCAACGCGACCATCGACACCGGCGCGATGCCGTTCTCGGTGACCCCGACGTCGGTGCGGGTGAACAGCGGCTCGGTGACCATCAAGGGCGAAGGCAAGAACGTCGCCTTCAGCGGAGCGAAGCCTCAGGGGTGACTTGCGGATGACCGGGGTGTGGGTGCTGCTGGGCGTACTGGTGCTCGGCGGAGTGGCCGGCGCGCTGCTGCAGGCGCGCAACGGCCGCATCCGCGCGGCGAAGTCCACCGCACCCACACTGCCCGGTCGCGTTTCGGGCGCACTCGCGCCCGAAGGCGTCACCCTGGTCCAGATCTCGACGACGTTCTGCGCGCCGTGCCGCCACACCCGCGCGATCCTGTCCGCGCTCGCGGAGAAGACCGACGGCCTGACCCACGTCGATCTGGACGTCACCGAAACCCCCGAAGTCGCCCAGGCGCTGTCGGTGCTGCGAACCCCGACGACCCTGGCGTTGACCGCGGACGGCCGGGAGGTCTTCCGCGTCGGCGGCGTTCCCCGAGGTCAGGACCTTCTCGACGCCCTGAAGCCCCATCTGATCCCGGATTCCGGGAAGCGTCCCAAGGTGTGAACACGGTTCCCAACCTGAGGGAGCTCTGCGTACCCTCGTGCCCGTGAACCGGCTGCCCCGAACCTTGCTGACCCAGCGCCGCGCAGTGGACCTGTGCCGCGTTCGCAGCAGCCTGTGTCCGGTTCGCTGATCGCGCTTTCGAAGCCGCCGCGCGTGCCTCTTCGGGCACGCATCTCTTTTCCCTCTCGTTCGCAGGAGGAACCATGTCCGCAGGACCGGCCGTCGACCCCCGTGGTCCGCGTTTCGCCGCCATCCTGACGACGATCGTGCTCGCGGTCGTGCTCATCACCCAGTGGTGGCCACTGCTCGCGGCGCAGGCGGTGGTGTTCGCGATCGGTGCCTTCATCGGCCTGAAGCCGGCGCCGTACTCCCTGATCTATCGCTACCTCGTCGCGCCGCGGCTCGGCCCGACGACCGAACGCGAGGACGCCGCCCCGCTGCGGTTCGCGCAGGCCGTCGGGTTCGTGTTCGCCGTGGCAGGCACCGTCGGTTTCGCCACCGGCCTGACCGCGCTCGGCTTCGTCGCGACGGCGTTCGCGTTGTTCGCGGCCTTCCTCAACGCGGCGTTCAACTTCTGTCTCGGTTGCGAGATGTACCTGCTCATCAAGCGTTTCAGCCCCAGCCCTCGCGCGTCCTAACCCAGAAAGAGAGTCAGCTCCATGAGCCGTGAAGACGTCCTGGTCACCACCCAGTGGGCCGAGGAGAACCTGGACACCCCGGGTGTCGTGTTCATCGAGGTCGACGAGGACACGACCGCGTACGACAACGGACACATCCGCGGGGCGGTGAAGTTCGACTGGCGCAAGGACCTGCAGGACGGCGTCCGCCGCGACTTCGTCAACAAGGAGGGCTTCGAGAAGCTGCTGTCCGAGAAGGGCATCTCGAACGACGACCGCGTGATCCTCTACGGCGGCAACAACAACTGGTTCGCCGCGTACGCGTACTGGTACTTCAAGCTCTACGGCCACGACAAGGTGCAGCTGCTCGACGGCGGCCGCAAGAAGTGGGAGCTCGACGGCCGCGAGCTGAACTCGGACGAGGTCAAGCGCGAGCCGACCGAGTACAAGGCCAAGGAGCAGGACCTCTCGATCCGCGCGTTCCGCGACGAGGTCGTCGCCGAGATCGGCAAGAGCAACTACGTCGACGTGCGCTCGCCCGACGAGTTCTCCGGCAAGCTGCTCGCCCCGGCGCACCTGCCGCAGGAGCAGTCTCAGGTGCCTGGCCACATCCCTGGCGCGCTGAACGTCCCGTGGGCGAAGGTCGCCAACGAGGACGGCACCTTCAAGACCGAGGAAGAGATCAAGGAGCTGTACTCCGACGAGGGCCTCGACGAGTCGAAGGCCACGATCGCGTACTGCCGGATCGGTGAGCGCTCGTCCATCGCGTGGTTCGCGCTGCACGAGCTCCTCGGCTACGACCAGGTGAAGAACTACGACGGTTCGTGGACGGAATACGGCTCGCTCGTCGGCGTGCCGGTCGAGTTGGGAGCTAAGTGATGGCAGACGACAGCTGCGGCGCCCCGGCCCAGGAGGCCACGCCCGCCGATTACGACACCCGCGGCCAGGTCGTGCTGGCGGGCAAGGTGACCGGTTCGGAGGGCCCCGTGGGCGGCGCCTTCGTGCGGTTGCTGGACGGCGGCGGCGACTTCACCGGCGAGGTGGTCTCGTCGGCCGACGGCGATTTCCGCTTCTACGCGGCCCCCGGTGACTGGACGGTGCGCGCGCTGCACCGCTCCGGCAACGGCGAGGCCTCCGTCACCGCGCAGGGACCCGGCGTACACCAGCTGGCGATTTCGGTCGCCTAAGACGGGCTGAAGGGGCCCTTCACCGCATCTCATGCGGTGAAGGGCCCCTTCGTCGCGTCTGATGCGGTGAAGGGCCCTTTCAGCCCGTGTGGGCACGGCCACGCGACCTCGGCAAGGCCGTCCGGGCAGGTAGCGACTAAAGTGCGTGGCGTGGAGATCCTGTTTACGACCCTGCTGGTGCTCGCCGGCGTCGCGATCACCTGGTTCGCCGTGTACGTCGTCTACCGGCTTTACGCGGACCAGCGCTGACCCATGACGGCTAGTGGCGACGAGGCCATCCAGGCCGCGGAGAAGCGCGCGGAAAACACGCGCGACCGGAACCTTCCGCAGTTCGACGACATGCCCATCCCGGGCGACACCGCGAACCTGCGCGAAGGAGCGAACCTCAACGACGCCTGCCTGGCGCTCCTGCCGCTCGTCGGTGTCTGGCGCGGCGAGGGCGAGGTCGACTATCCGACCATCGACGGCCCGTACCGGTTCGGCATGCAGCTGACCATCGCGCACGACGGCCGCCCGTTCCTCACGCACGAGGCACGAGCCTGGCTGCTCGACGAGGACGGCAAGGTCATCCGTCCCGCCGCGCGCGAATCCGGGTTCTGGCGCCCGCAGGCCGACGACACGATCGAACTGCTGCTGACCCACAACACCGGCATCGTGGAACTCTTCTACGGCAAGCCGCGCGGCAAGGCCTCGGTCCCGGCATGGGAACTCGGCACCGACGCGGTCGTCCGCACGTCGTCCGCCAAGGACGTCACGGCTTCGCAGCGGCTCTACGGCATCGTCAACGGCGAACTCGGCTACGTCGAGGAGCGCGCGATGATGGGCCAGGACCTGCAGCCGCACACGTCGGCGCTGCTGCGTCGCGTGGTGGGCTGACCCTCTTCCCATGCGTTGGCGTGCCTACGGCGAGCACGCCGCCCTGCTCGACTGCGCTTCCCTCGCCGAGTCGATGGCGGCGCACGCGACGGTCGTTTCCGCGCGTCCGTCCGGCATCGCCGAACTCGTGCCCGGCGCCCGCAGCCTGCTCGTGGTGGAAATCCCGGGCTCCGGCGCCCTGGCGGCCGTCCGCGAACTGCTCGCGGACGCCGACCTCGAACACCCGCCGGATGGCGAATCCCGCGAGATCACGCTCGACGTGACCTATGACGGCGAAGATCTCGAACTCGTCGCTCAGGACGCCGGAGTGTCCACTGAGGACGTTGTCCGGCTCCACACCGGCGCCGTCTACACCGTCGCCTTCACCGGGTTCGCGCCCGGATTCGGTTACCTGACAGGGCTTCCCGAGCCGCTGCGGCAGCCGCGGCTCGCGGCTCCGCGCACTCGCGTGCCGCCGGGCTCGGTCGGCATCGCGGGCGAGTTCACCGGTGTCTACCCCCGGGTCTCGCCCGGTGGCTGGCGGCTGATCGGCCACACCCGGACCGTCCTGTTCGATCCGCGCGCCGACCCGCCCGCGCTGCTGGCGCCCGGCGACCGCGTGCGGTTCCGGAGCGCCGGATGAGAGCCTTGGAAGTGGTCGCGACCGGTCCGCTCGCGCTGGTACAGGACCTCGGCAGGCCCGGTTTCGCGCATCTCGGGGTCCCGCCGTCCGGCGCGCTCGACGTCCCGGCGTTGCGGCTGGCCAACCGGCTCGTCGGCAACGACGAAGCCGCCGCGGGAGTCGAGTGCCTGTTGGGCGGGTTACGGCTGCGCGCCACGACGTCCTGCACCATCGCGGTGACCGGCCCCGCCGTCGCCGTGGAGGTCGACGGGCGCCCCGTCGGCTCGCATGCGCCGGTGTGGCTGGCGGCCGGGCAGATTCTGGCGATCGGTGCTCCCGCCACCGGATTACGGTGCTACCTGGCGGTTTCCGGCGGGATCACCGTCGACGCGGAACTCGGCAGCCGGTCGCGAGACGTCCTTTCGGAGATCGGGCCGGCGCCGCTGAAAGCGGGTGACGTCCTCCCGCTCGGCACGCCGTCCGTGTCCGGAGGCGCCGACGTCGTCGCGCCCACGGCGGCTCCGGCGGAACTGGTCGTGCGGATCGACCCGGGCCCGCGGGCGCATTGGTTCGAGAACCCGGCGTACGGGCTCGCGAAGACCTGGACGGTGACGGCGGAATCCAACCGCGTCGGCCTCCGGCTCGACGGCCCCGCGTTGACGCGAGCGGCCGAATACGCGGACCGGGAGCTGCCGAGTGAAGGCCTGCTGACCGGCGCCGTCCAGGTTCCGCCGAACGGGTTGCCCGTGGTGTTCTTGGCGGATCATCCAACTACCGGTGGTTATCCGGTGGCGGCCGTGGTGAGACAGGCGTCACTCCCGGCGCTCGCGCAGGCCCGACCCGGAACCCTTCTCCGCTTTCACTCGTCCACGAGGGTGTGGAACAGGTAAAGGTCGACGGTGGCACGGGTGTCATCGACACGAATTCGGTCCCAACCCAACCAGAGCTACCGCAATCGCTGCGGATCGCGCTGGCCACCGGTCAGATGCGGCGCCCGCTCGGCGACACGCTCCGCCCGCTTCTCGATCTCTTCGCCGACGGCGAATACCAGGTCGCCGGACCCGAACGGCTGGCCGAGGACCGCTACCTGACCCCGAGCGCCGACTGGCCACCCGCCGACGTGTCCCGCGTCGGCTACTACCGGACGGCGATCAAGAGCGGGCACCGGCCGGTCGCCATCGTGCTGGAGACCACGGACGCGGCGGTGATCCTCGACGGGCATCACAAGATCGCGGCCTACCGCGAAGAAGCGATCCTGCCGCACCTGCTGATCATCAGCCCGCTCAACTGATGGACGCCCCGCGCTTCCGCGATCCGCAGATCAGGCTCAGGGACCTGGCCGACGAGCCGATCCTGGTCGTCTGCCCGCGCTGCTCGCGCCGGGCCTCGGTCACCCCCGAACGGCTGACCTGCGTCGGCTGCGCCCTGGCGCGCGTTCGTCCCGCCCCGGACTACAGCGCGTGGAACGGCCCGATCGACCCGTTCTTCCGCGAACCTCTGTGGCTCCGCGCCGACTGCTGCGGCGGGAACACCCTCTGGGCGTTCCACGCCCGGCATCTCGACCTGATCGAGCGGTTCGTCGCGGCGAAGCTGCGCGAACGTGGGCTCGGGGACCGTCCCGGCCTGACCTTGGTCGCGCGGCTGCCCGCGTGGATGACCGCGGCGAAGCACCGGGACGAGGTCCTCCGGACCATCGCCGAGCTGCGCGCGACGCTCAGCTGATCGCGTACTCGCTCTCGTACGCGGCGGCCAGCTCGGCGTGGATCGCGCTGGAGTCGGTGAGCGCGGCGCCGTCGAGCGTGTGCACCCTGGTCAGCTTGCGGACCGACGACGCGAGGAACAGTCCTTCGCCTCCGGTGAGGTCCGAGACCTTGAGCGGCTCGACCTTGACCGACCAGCCCGCCCGCTCGGCGCCGCGGAACAGCGCCGCCTGCGTCGTCCCCGGCAGGATCCCGATGGTCGCCGGCGGCGTGTAGAGCGTCTTGTCCTTCGCGAGGACGACCGTCGAAGTCGGTCCTTCGAAGACCGTGCCGTCGGCGGCGGTGAAAATCACATCGCTCGCGCCACGGCGGCCCGCCTCCCGCAACGCGGCCATGTTGACGCCGTACGAAATCGACTTCGCGCCCAGCAGCAGCCACGGCGCGCGCTCGGCGAGGTCGGGCTCGATCCCGCGTTCGAGGGTGATCGCCGCGACGCCTTCGACACGGGCCCGCTGGACCTTCTCGTCGATCTCCACGCCGAGCGCGAACCCGAACGGCTTCGCCTCCGGGTCGCCGTCGATTCCCCTGGTGTACACCAGTTTCAGTGCGATCTCGGCCGGGCCGGACCAGTTGTCGATGACGACCTGCGCGGCGCGTTCCCAGGCGGCGAGATCCGGCTCCGGCAGGTCGAGCATGGCCGCGGAACGGGCCAGCCGCTCGAGGTGCGGGCGGAGCTCGCGGGGCCGTCCGTCGACGACGAGGATCGTCTCGAACACGCCGTCTCCGCGAAGCAGTCCGAGATCGTCCACCCGCAGGTGAGCGGCTTCGGGGTCGGCCAGGGTCCCGTCGAGGAAGGCAAGCACGCGCATGGGGACACGGTACTCACTAGCATGGGTTTCATGCCCTACCGCTCCCCCCTGCTCGACCTTCCCGGACCGATCGCGGCACCCGACGGGCATCCGGAAGAGGGTGTCCCGTGGCATTGGGGTGATCCCTTCGCCGAGCAGCGGACGGCCGCGCGCGGCGCGGTCGTGATCGATCGTTCCCACCGCGAGATCCTGGCCGTGACCGGGGAAGAACGGTTGTCCTGGCTGCATTTGGTGATCTCGCAGCACGTGACCGGGCTCGCCGAAGGCACCGGCACCGAGGCGCTCGTCCTGGACAGCCTTGGCCGCGTCGACACGCATATGGTCGTCGCGCACGCGGACGGCACGGTGTGGCTGGACAGCGACAGGGGCGCGGTGGCCACCAGCGCGCTGCCGTCCGGCGGCAAGCAGACTTTGCGCGAGTACCTCGAAGCGATGAAGTTCTGGTCCAAAGTGGACATCCGCGATGTCTCGGACGAGCTGGCGCTGCTGACCGTTCTCGGTCCCGAAGCGGACCGCGTGCTGGATTCCGTTGGCGTCTCCGTGGGCTCGGACCCGTACTCGGTCGTGGCGATCCCCGGCGGTTTCGCGCGGCGGATGCCGTGGCCGGGACGCCACAGCGTCGACCTCGCCGTCCCGCGCGCCGAACTCGCCGACTGGTGGCGGCGCCTGACCGACACGGGCGCGCGCCCCGCGGGCAGCTGGGCGTTCGACGCGCTGCGGGTCGAGTCGCTGCGGCCGCGGCTGGGCCTCGACACCGACGAGCGCACGATCCCGCACGAAGTGAACTGGGTCGACTCCGCCGCGCACGTGGCGAAGGGCTGCTACCGCGGGCAGGAGACCGTCGCGAAGGTCCACAACGTCGGGCGGCCGCCGCGGTACATGGCGCTGCTGCACCTGGACGGTTCGCCGGAGATCACGCCGGAAACCGGCGATCCGGTGGTGGTGGGCGAGCGGACGGTCGGCCGGGTCGGCAGCGTGGTGCAGCACCACGAACTGGGGCCGATCGCGCTGGCACTGGTCAAACGCTCGATTCAGCCGGGCGCGGAACTGCTGGTGGGCGCCGAGGACCGCGTGGTGCAGGCGGCCATCGATCCGGACTCGGTGCCCGGTGAGGCGCCGGCGCCCGGGCGGGAAGCGGCTCAGCGGTTGCGGGGGTAGGCAGGGTTTCCGGCTTGCGCTCCGGTGCCTTCGGAGTTCCGTGAAGGCCTCCTTGAGGACTCTGGGTCCCTCAAGGAGGCCTTCACTACCTGCAAGTGGGTCACTTCCGCCTCACCTGTCACTGGCCACAGGCGACCGCGCGTGAAGGACCCCTTCCCTCGGCTGAGCGCTGAAAACTCGTCCTTCACTCACGAACCAAGTACGTGAAGGCCCCCTTCACGGCGCCTAACGCCATGAAGGCCCCCTTGATGTACTCCCACCTCAGCCATCCACAAGTTGTCCACAACGTTGCCCACCTGTGGACAACTCCGCCGACCAGCACTTTTCCGCCTCCACCCCCGGTAGACTGGACCTGGGGCCGCCCCCGGGACGGGTGGGGGGCGCGCTCTGGAAGGAACCGAAAGAGCGGCGGTCCGGCGGAGGGTGTCGTGAGGAGCGGAGATCTTTGTGGTATCGCTCCCTGCGGAACATTTTCGCTGGAGCGCGATAAGCTACGCGGGTGATCGAAGTCCGGCCCGGTGGTCGCCGTCGTATCGACCGCGTGCTCGGCCCTGGGTATCTCAGCGACCTCGGCGAGCTGACCCTTTCCGTGCTGCGCGAGCGCCGTGACGAGGCCGCGCAGGAGGAGACCGACCTGTCGTACCTGCGGCGCCTGCTGCACGCGCGGATCGACATCGTGCGGGCCGAGCAGGAGCGCAGGAGTTCGGGCGGTGAGAGCAGCGTCGTCGAACGGCTGGCCGCGATCCTGGCGGACAACGCGATCGGCCCGGCGACGGGTTCGGGCAGGCACCAGCGGCTGGAGCCGTCGCGCGCGGGTGAGCACCGCCGGTTCGCCGAGGCGCTCATCGGTGACACGGACCTTTCCGACGTCAGCACACTTTCGGACGAGAAGCTGGTCAACGCCCTCAATCGGTACGCCGACGAGGAGGTTTCGGTCTCCTCGTACCGTCGCGAGGTCCAGAGCGTGATGGACACCATCAACGCCGAGATCGCGACCCGCTATCGCAAGGGCACGGCGTCGGTCGACGACCTGCTCGACACCGAACGCGGCGGATCCGAGTGACGAACCCGGTCCTGGTCGAGGTCGTCCGCTCCGGTTTCGTGGAGAGCGTGCACCGCGGCGCGCTCGTGATCACCGCCCCGGACGGCTCGGTGCGGTTCGCCGCGGGCGACATCGAGCGGCCGGTCTATCCGCGCTCGTCCAACAAACCCCTGCAAGCCGTCGGGATGCTCCGCGCCGGTCTCACGATCGGCGACGAAGAGCTCGCGCTGGGTTGCGGATCGCACAACGGCGAGCCCGGCCACGTCGAGGGCGCCCTCTCGATGCTTTCCCGCGCGGGGCTGAGCGAGGACGCGCTCGCCTGCCCGCCCGCCTTCCCGCTGCACGAGCCCAGCATGCTGGCCGTGGCCTCGGCCGGGAAACGCCGCGCCGCCATGAACTGCTCCGGCAAACACGCCGCGATGCTCATGACCTGCGCGCAGCTCGGCTGGCCGACCAAGGACTACGAAGCCGAGATCCATCCGCTGCAGAAGATCATCCAGGCCACCGTCGCCGACCTCACCAGCGAGACGATCGAAACGGTCGGCGTCGACGGCTGCGGGGCGCCGCTGTTCGCGTTCTCCCTCACCGGCCTCGCCCGCTCCTTCGGCAGGCTGGTCACGGCCATCGGCGGGCCGGAACGCAGGGTCGCCGACGCGGTCCGCGCGCACCCGTGGCAGGTCGCGGGCACCGGCCGTGAGGACACCGTGCTGATGCGGACCATCGAGGGCCTGCTTTCGAAGGGCGGCGCCGAGGGAGTGCACGCGTTCGCCCTCCCGGACGGCACCGCGCTGGCACTGAAGATCGACGACGGCGCGGCCCGTGCCCGGCTCCCGCTGCTGCTCGCGACGCTGCGCCATCTCGGCATCGACCCTGGTGACGAGGCAGGCGACCTCGCGCGCGGCGCGGTACTCGGCGGCGGGAAACCGGTCGGCGAACTGAGGGTCGCCGAAGGCCTCTACGGCTAGTTCGCGCGTTCCCGCGCGGCCAGGTCGCCCCAGAAGTCCCGCAGGTCGGCGAACAGTTCCGCCAGCTCGTCGACATTGCCCGTGCGGAGCGCGTCGAGGATGTCGTGCACTTCTTCGGCGGTCGTGTCGGCCTGGAGGATCGAGTCGGCGAAGAGCTGCACGAGGCCGCCGTAGTCGAGCTCGACCGCGGAGCCGGGGTGGAAGCTGTCGAGCCAGCGTCGCGTCTCGAGCAGCACCCGGCCCGGCCCCGAGTCGCCGAAGGTCGCTTCGAGCAGGTCGCCGACCTCGCGGGCGCGATGCCGCGCGTCGGCGATGGAGACCCGCCACGACACCTCACGTTCGGGATCGTCGCGGCCCTTGCCGAGTTTGACCCGGCGCATCCCGGGATCGAACAGCACGAACCACGGAAGCGGGACGGTCCACGTCGTCGACAGCGTGTGCGAAGCCGAGGCGGACAGATCACCGATGGCGGACTTCGCCCGCGAGCGGATCGTGTCGAGTGACGCGCCGCCCGCGTCGAGCACCGCGCTCTTCAACGCGGGGTGCGCGTCGCCGAGGAAGGTCACCAGTGCCGCGGCCGAGCGCGCGCGGATCTCCATCGGACAGATCAGCGGCCCCGGGCCCGCGTCGCCGTGCTCACCCTCCGGCACGTCTTCGGGATCGAGGACGAGGACATCGGTGACGAGACTGGGCGCGGCCCTGCCGTCCGCGAGCTCGGCGGGCAGCAACCGGCCGACGTGCTGTGACTTGAGCCACAATGCCTGCTCGCGCGTCCCAGCGGCCGAACGATCGAGCCGGGCCGCTTCGACGGCCTCGAGCAGGCGTTCGTCCGGTGGATCCCCCAGCGCGAGCAGGGGCTCATAGACGCGGAGATAAGCCGCGAACGGACGGGGCACACGAGCATCGTGGCACGCCGACCTGCGACTATCGCCACCGACCGGCCGGTAACCGGCGTTCCGTGAACACTGTCGCCACCGGCACACCGTGCCACGTCGCATCCAACCCCCCGGACACGGTACGGTGTCAGCAGGAAAGAATTGTCGAGACGATGCGGGGCCGCCGATTCCCCCGGCCGCCCCGCCCCTGTGCGAGGGGGTCGAGCCATGGGGCGCGGCCGGGCTAAGGCCAAGCAGACGAAGGTGGCGCGCGAGCTCAAGTACAGCTCGCACGAAACCGACTTCGATGCTTTGCAGCGCGAGCTGTCCAGTAGTTCCTCGGAAGACAGGCACGAGGACGACAAGCGGTATGACGACGACCCGTACGACGGGTACGACGAATACCGCCGCTGAGCAACGCGTGACACGCGAGGGTGGATCCGGGCTTGCCCGGTAGACCACCCTCGCGTGTCGCGTGCTGCCCAAAATATGAGGAGGTGCCATGTCTGACGTAGCGCGAGTAGGTGTCGTCGGGGCCGGGCTCATGGGCTCGGGCATCGCCGAGGTGCACGCGCGGGCCGGGCTGGACGTGATCGTCACCGAGGTCAACCAGCCGGCGCTGGACTCCGGGCGGGCGCGGATCGAGAAGTCGCTGCAACGCGGCGTCAAGAACGGGAAGCTCTCGCAGGAAGACGCCGACGCGGCGCTCGGACGGCTCCGCTTCACCACCGAGATCGGCGAGTTCGCCGACCGCGACCTCGTCATCGAAGCCATCCTGGAACAGGAGCAGGCCAAGGTCGAGGTGTTCCGGTCGCTGGACAAGATCGTCGAGCGGGAGGACGCGGTGTTCGCGTCCAACACCTCGTCGATCCCGATCATGAAGCTCGGGATGGCCACCGGCCGCCCGCAGCAGGTGGTCGGCATCCACTTCTTCAACCCGGTCCCGGTGCTGCCGCTCGTCGAGCTGGTGCCCTCGCTGCTGACCAGCGACGACACCGCCCGCCGTGCCGAGGAGCACGCGACCACGGCGTTGCACAAGACGGTGATCCGGTCGCAGGACCGCGCCGGGTTCATCGTGAACTCACTGCTCGTGCCGTACCTGCTTTCGGCGATCCGGATGATCGAGTCGGGTTTCGCGTCGGCGGAGGACATCGACCGCGGTATGGAGCTCGGCACCGCGCACCCGATGGGCCCGCTGCGGCTGTCGGACCTGATCGGCCTGGACACCATCAAGGCGATCGCGGACTCGATGTACGCCGAGTTCAAGGAGCCGCTGTACTCCTCGCCGCCGCTGCTGCTGCGCATGGTCGACGCCGGCCTGCTCGGCAAGAAGTCCGGCCGCGGGTTCTACAGCTACTCCTGACCGGCCTCTTCACAGCGACGGAGCGCTGCGACCGACTTCCGTAGGCCGCAGCGCTCCAAGGCATCGAGAACTTCGGCGACACTGGTGGGCGGAGCGCGGCGCGCGTCGACTATGCGCCGCACCGCTTCCACGACCACACGCTCACTGAGCTCGATCCTGCCGAGGACGAAGTCGTCGGCGCTCTGGGCCTCGACGTTCCAGCGGCCGAGAACCCGTTCAGGGAAATCCCGCAGGTTCTCGGTCACGATGACCCGCGCCCGCGCCTTGATGGCCGCCGCGAGCACGTGCCGATCGTCCAGGTCGGGCAGTTCGAGCGTGGTGACGAGCGGGCTCGTAGCCGGTGACCAGGCAGTCCCGGACAGAGGCGTTCATCAGGCTTCGCGTCCTGTCGAGCTTGCGCGGGTCGAGATCGGGCCGGTTCTTCCGGAGATTCCGGAAGACCTCGTCGAGGATTTCGTCCGTCCACTTCGCCTGCACGAACCCGCTCTGCGCGATCCGGAGCAAGAGATCACGCAGAACGTTGGGGGTAGAGCACGTTGGCGTCGAAAAGGACCACGAAGGCCACTCGCTAGGTCAGCCCCATCTCCTGATTCAGGGCGGAAAGCTCATCCGCCGCGTCGCGGCGCCGTCGGTCGTCTTCTCGCATGTACTCGTGGAGGGACCCGGCCTTCACCCGGCGATGTTTACCGACCGTGCGGTATTCGATCCGCCCCGCTTCGAGCAGTCCGATGAGGAACGGCCGGGAAACGTTGAGCAGGTCGGCCGCCTGCTGTGTGGTCAGTTCCGCGTGTGACGGGACGATGGACACGCTCTCGCCTGCCGCCACCAAGGCCAGCACCCGTGCCATCAGTTCGACGATTCCCCGGGGAACGACCACGGACTCTTCGTTCTCATCGACGACGACGCGCACCGTGTCCTGTTCATGGCGCCTGGCCAGATAGGCCTCGACGTGCGGAAGTGCCTCGATCGCCACATCGATGTCGTGGCGTCCCGGGACGATCTGGTCGATGGTCAACGCAGTCATCACTGCTCCCGTGTTCAACGTGGTCCCAGTATCGGCTCTCAACGAATTATTCGCAACGAACGCAATAAACGCAACTCGATGGTGCGTTCAGCTTGCGTGGCGGCACACCTAGACTCGGGGGCGTGGGACAGGGACAGCTGCGCGCGGGTCTGATCGGTGCCGGTCCGTGGGCGAAAACGGTGCACGCGCCAGGTCTCGCCGATCACCCCGGGATGACGTTGCGCGCGGTCTGGGCCAGGCGTCCCGAGGCCGCGAAGGTGCTGGCCGAGGCGCACGGCGCCCAAGCCGTCGACAGTTTCGACGAGTTGCTCGACCAGGTGGACGCGGTCGCGTTCGCGGTGCCGCCCGCCGTCCAGGCGGAGCTGGCGGTCAAGGCGGCCGAAGCGGGCAAGCACCTGATCCTGGAGAAGCCGATCGCCGCCGACCTCGACGGCGCACGGCGGCTCGCGGACGCGGTGGAAGCCGCCGGCGTCGCCGCCCTCGTGGTCCTCATCCTGCGGTTTTCGCCGATGACCCGCGAGTGGCTCGACGGCATCAAGGAGGCGGGCGGCTGGCGCGGCGGCGGGGCGCGGTGGCTTTCGGGCGCGCTGCTCGGCGGCCAGTACCAGTCCTCGGCGTGGCGGCACGACTCCGGCGCGCTCGCCGACATCGGCCCGCACGCCCTCGATCTGCTGGACGCGGCTCTCGGTGAGATCACCGAGGTGCTCGCCGCGAACCGGACCGATGACGATCTGTGGCAGTTGCTGTTAGCCCACGAGGGTGGCGCGACCAGTACGGCGACCCTGTCGCTGCGGCTGCCGATCCAGCCGACGGTCGTCGAAGTGGCCGTTTACGGCGAGCACGGCTACCGCACCTTGGGCCGCAAGCCGGGCTCGGCCGGCGAGTCGTACACCGCGCTCCTGGACGATTTCGCCGCGATGGCAGCGAGCGGGACGACCTCGCACCCGTGTGACGTGCGTCGCGGACTGCACCTGCAGAAGCTGCTCGAACACGCGCGGGAACTCGCCGGACACGGCAAGTAGTACACAGGTCACCCACAAGGCTTTTCCTTGTGCGATAAGGCCTTCTTCCGAAGCGTCCGCAGTCATCCACAGGTTTGTCCACAGGTTCCTTTGTGGACGGTCAGCAGCATGGGAAAACCTTTTCCGCCACCGGAAAAGATCACCTCTTAGTGCGTTCGCTCCGCCGTGCCGAGTCGATCTCGCGATGCGAAGGTGATCTTGGGCGCTCCGGAAAGGAAGGCCATGGGTGAGCTGCTCCGCGCTTTCGGCGGGATGATCCCGTTGACGATCATCGCGATTCCGTACGCATTGCTCGGGTGGCCGCTCCTCGCGGCTCATCGACGGCGAAGACGGGCCGACCTCTTCTCCGCGTCGGCGACCGCCGCTGTCGACATGACACTCGCACTGGCCTGTTTCCTGGTGTTGTGCCTGGTCACGATGCCGGTGACCGGCGTGCAGGCCAGCAGGCTGAACCTCGAACCCGGCACCGACCTGCGGCTCGCCCTGTCCGACGGCGCCCATCTCTGGCAGGCCCTGGGCAACGTCCTCATGCTGAGTCCGCTCGGCGCCCTGTTCCCCGTGCGGTCCCGCCGCCTGCGGTCGCTGGGCCGGATCGCGCTGGGCGCGCTGGCCCTCTCGGTACTGGTGGAAGGCACGCAATATCTGATCCAGGCGGGCAGGGTGACCTCGGCCGACGACATCCTGCTGAACACGCTGGGCGCCGTGGCGGGCGCCGCGCTGAGCAAACGCCTGTGGGATCGCCTGGACGTCCGGCCGCCGGTGCGGATCCCGGTCCAGGTCCGTCGGGTGTGCGACGCCCCCGTCCGGCTGCGGGTCCCGAGATCGGTGTGGGACGAGCGGTATTCGAGTATCGCGCATCCGCAGCGGAGGTAAATCGGTTGACCGTCGTGCGAGAGTGATCACGAAAGCCCTGCGTAACGAGAAAGAGGGATGCCTCATGCCTGACGCCTTCGGTGGCGTCGGCACGAGCTAGCCGGCGCACACGCCAGCTCCACCACGCACGCGGATCTCCCGTGCGTCTCTTTCTTCTGCCCGAAAGGCTTTCCACCAGTGCTTTCCGAGACGATTCGTGCTTTGCAGTCCTACATTCGCCTCACCGCGGCGAAGTTCCGGGAGACCGAGCGGATCGGGCCGTTCCTGGCCACGTACTACCTCGAGGCCGACAGCCCCTTCCTCAACTACGCGATCCCCGACGACGGCGCCGTCCCCACCAATGAAGACGTCGCCGCCCTCACCGAGGCGTTCCGTGAGCGCGGGCTCGTGCCGCGTCTGGAATTCCTCACCGAAGCGGTTCCGGCCGCCGAGGCCGTGCTCGTCGAGTGCGGTTACACGCTGGAGCGGCGGGTCCCGCTGATGATCTGCTCCCCGGGGCAGGTCGTCGCACAACCGGAACCGGCCGGGATCAGCCTGGTCACCCCGAAAACCGAGGGCGAACTCCGGCAGATGATCCGGGCGCAGAACGTGGCGTTCGGGGAGGAAGATCCCGATCAGCACCTCGACCCGTCACCGGATCAGCTGAGCGGCGAGACCCTGTCGGTGATGGCCGTGGCCGAAACCGGCGACGTCGTCGGCGGCGGGGTCGCGACCGCGATCCTCGACGGCGCGACCGAGATCGCCGGGATCGGGGTGATCGACGGGTACCGGAGCCGCGGGATCGCCGCGGCGATGACGGAGTACCTGACGCGCGAAGCCCACGCGCGCGGTGGCCACTCGGTGTTCTTGACGCCGGGCGCCGGGCAGGCGGAACGCGTCTACGGCCGGGTCGGCTTCAAGACCGCGGCCGAGTGCGTGCACCTGTCAGTGCCGGTCAGCGGAGCTGGAGCTGACCGCGACGGGGAACCACACGCGTGAACCCGCCCGGCCGAAGGCCCCGCTATCGCGGTGGCAGGGCGCCTTCTCGATCCGGCTTGACCGGCATCGCCGACGAGCGCCCTGCCGACGTCGATCGCGGTCGCGGGTTCACCACTGTGGACTCAGTCGTCTGAGAAACCGCCGCGGCGGGATTTCTTGACCTCGCCGCGGCGCTTCTTCGAGGCCAGGCGGCGTTCCTTCGAACCTCGCGAAGGTTTGGTGGGACGCCGCTTGGCGGCCGGGGGCGCCGACGCGTCCAGCAGCAACATCACCAGCCGCGCCCGCGCGGCCTCCCGGTTCATCAGCTGGGAGCGGTGTTCGGAAGCGGTGATCGTGACGACCCCGTCGACCAGCCGCGACGAAAGCCGGTCCAGCATCCGCGCCCGGAGATGTTCCGGGACGGACGCCGAACCGGCCACGTCGAAGGACAGTTCGACCCGCGAGTCCGTGGTGTTCACGCCCTGCCCACCCGGACCCGACGACCGGGAGAACCGTTCGCTCAATTCGGCACCCTGGATCACGAACCGGGTGCCGACCACCACGTCATCAGCCACGGACCCAGTGTTCCACCAGGGCCAAGAGAATATTCAGTGCCTGTTGGTGCGTCGATCGCGGCGCGGGTTCACCAACGGACACTCAGAAGCGCGGGTGGTCACCGGAGAGCACGGCGCGCGGGCCGTCCGGGTCCTCCGCGGGCTGCACGTCGCCGAGGATCCACGCCGGCACGTGCCGCGCGGTCAGCATCGCCAGCGCCCGGTCGACGTCGTCGGCGCCGACGATCGCGACCATGCCGACGCCCATGTTGAACGTCTTCTCCAGCTCGGCGCGCTCGACCTTGCCGCGGTGGCCGATCAGCGCGAACACCGGCGCCGGGGTCCAGGTGCCGCGTTCGAGCCGGGCGACCAGTCCGCGCGGCATGACGCGGGCGAGGTTCTGCTCCAGGCCACCGCCGGTGATGTGCGCGAACGTGCGGACGTCGGCCTCGGCCGCCAGCGCGAGGCAGTCCTTCGCGTAGATCCTGGTCGGCTCCAGCATCTCCTCGCCCAGCGAGCGGCCGAACTCCTCGACGTGCCCATCGAGCGGCATGCGCGCGATGTCCAGCAGCACGTGCCGGGCGAGCGAGTAGCCGTTGGAGTGCAGGCCGGACGAGCCGAGCGCGAGGACGACGTCACCGGGGCGGACCCGCTCCGGGCCGAGCACGTTCGACGCCTCGACGACGCCGATACCGGTGCCCGAAAGGTCGTAGTCGTGCTCGCCCATCAGGCCGGGGTGCTCGGCGGTCTCGCCGCCGAGCAGCGCGCAACCCGCCTGGACACAGCCCTCGGCGATGCCGCCGACCAGTGCCGCGATCTTCTCCGGGACGACCTTGCCGACGGCGATGTAGTCCTGCATGAACAGCGGCTCGGCACCGGTGACGACCAGATCGTCGACGACCATCGCGACCAGGTCGATGCCGACCGTGTCGTGCTTGTCGAGCGCCTGCGCGACGGCGATCTTGGTGCCGACGCCGTCGGTCGACGAGGCCAGCACCGGCTCTTTCCACTTGTCCAGCTTCAGGGAGAACAGCCCGGCGAAACCGCCGACCCCGCCCATCACCTCGGGCCTGGTGGCCCTCTCGGCGTGCGGTTTGAGCAGCTCGACGGCTTTGTCACCGGCGTCGATGCTGACGCCGGCGGCGGCGTACGTGGCGCTCGTGGACTCGCTCACGGAAGCGGACTCCAACTCTGGAAGTGAGGTCTAGGGACGCCGGATGGCGTCCTCAGCACCGTACCCGGCAGGGCTGACGGGCTTCGCCGCGCCATTGACCGAGTCCAGGCTCTCCAGCAGGTGCTTCCCGATCAGCGCGTCTTCTGGCAGCGCGATCGGGTACTCGCCGGAAAAGCACGCGGTGCACAACCGCGACTTCGGCTGCTCCGAAGCCGCGACCAGCCCGTCCAAGGAGATGTAGCCCAAGGTGTCCGCGCCGATGGAGCGGCGGATGCCGTCGAGGTCGACGCCGTTGGCCACCAGTTCGGCGCGCGAAGCGAAGTCGATCCCGTAGAAACACGGCCAGCGCACCGGCGGCGACGCGATCCGGACGTGTACCTCGAGCGCGCCCGCCTCACGCAGCATGCGGACCAGGGCGCGCTGGGTGTTGCCGCGGACGATGGAGTCGTCGACCACCACGAGCCGCTTGCCGCGGATGACATCGCGCAGCGGGTTCAGCTTGAGGCGGATGCCCAGCTGGCGGATGGTCTGCGACGGCTGGATGAAGGTGCGGCCGACGTAGGCGTTCTTCACCAGGCCGGTGCCGTAGGGGATGCCGGAGCCCTGCGCGTAACCGATGGCGGCCGGGGTGCCGGATTCGGGCACCGGCATGACCAGGTCGGCGTCGGCCGGGTGCTCGGCGGCGAGTTTGCGGCCGATCTCGACGCGGGTGGCGTGCACGCTGCGGCCTGCGATCGAGGTGTCGGGGCGGGCGAGGTACACGTACTCGAAGACACAGCCCTTGGGCTCGGGGTTCGCGAACCGCGAGGAGCGCAGGCCCTCGGCGTCGATCGCGATGAGCTCACCGGGCTCGACCTCGCGGACGAACGACGCGCCGCAGATGTCCAGCGCGGCCGTCTCGCTCGCGACGACCCAGCCGCGTTCGAGCCTGCCGAGTACCAGCGGGTGCACACCGTGCGGGTCACGCGCGGCGTACAGGGTGGACTCGTCGGCGAAGACCAGGCAGAACGCGCCCTTGAGGGTGGGCAGGAGTTCCAGCGCGGCGGCTTCGATGCCCTTGTCGGCGGCGTTGGCCGCGAGCAGCCCGCACACCAGGTCGGAGTCGCTGGACGAACCGGTCAGGCCCGCGTGCGGTTTGAGCCCGGCCTCGACCGTGCGATCCCGCAGTTCGGCGGTGTTGACGAGGTTTCCGTTGTGCGCGAAGGACAACCCGCTGCCGGTGGCGGTGGTGCGGAAGATCGGCTGCGCGTTCTCCCAGATGGTCGCGCCGGTGGTCGAGTAGCGGCAGTGGCCGACGGCGATATGTCCTTGCAGCGACTGCAGGACCTGCTCGTCGAACACCTGGCTGACCAGGCCGAGATCCTTGAAGACGACGATCTGCGAACCGTCGGAGACCGAGATGCCGGCCGCTTCCTGGCCGCGGTGCTGAAGTGCGTAGAGCCCGTAGTAGGTCAGCTTCGCGACCTCTTCTCCGGGCGCCCAGACACCGAAGACGCCGCATTCCTCGCGGGGTTCCGGATCTGGCTGGTCGGTCACGGGCTGTCCGGCGACGGACGGGTCGGAAACCACCGAGGTGCTCCCAGGGAGAAAGAGGGCAGGCCGCCACCAGTGTAAACGGTGAGCAGGAGATCAACGCGTCGCGCGACGTGGCACTGGACACGCTTCGGGTGATGACCGTGAGTGACGAGCGGGTGTCAAGGCCCGGCACTCACGACCCCCGACCAGCCGACCGCTCCCCCTCGACAGAGGCGGTCGACTGTGCTTAGGACGCGTTCAGCCGGCCGCTTTCAACCAGCAGCCAGCCACTTGGACGTGCCGCCGCGGCCGGGGACCCAGCAGCCCTTGGCCGCGGTCTCCGGGACGTACAGCGAGCCGGGGGTCCGCTCGTCCGGAAGCGCGAGCAGTGCCGTCAG
Organism: Amycolatopsis sp. NPDC057786; assembly: GCF_042797905.1. NCBI lineage: Bacteria > Bacillati > Actinomycetota > Actinomycetes > Pseudonocardiales > Pseudonocardiaceae > Amycolatopsis > Amycolatopsis sp. NPDC057786. The sequence goes on along the minus strand of NZ_JBHVKW010000036.1, from coordinate 41,978 downwards.
CACCGTCGCCGCGTCGCCGGCGAACCGCCACAGCCAGACCTCGGGCTCGAGGATGTCCTCTTCGGTCCCGGGCATACGGGTGGCGACGACGTCGTCCTCGGCGTTGAGCCGGACCACGTCGACCACGTTGTCGTGGACCCGCACGCCGACCACGGCCAGTACCTCGCCGTTCGCGTCGCACGGGTGCACGAACTGGTACCCGCGGTGGATCAGTTCCTGAAGGCCGCTTTCGATATCGGTGATCTCCGCGGTGATGGTGTCACCCGAGGACGTCATCGAATTCGCCGTCCTTGGCACCCGCGAGGAACGCGGCCATCTCGGCCTGGGTGTAGATCAGGGCCGGCCCGGTCGGAAAGCGCGAGTTGCGCATCGCGATCTCGCCGGAAGCGAGCGGCGCGACCTCGACACAATTGCCGATCGCGTTGCTGTAACTGGCTTTGCGCCATTGGGCGCCGGTAAGACGATCGGCCGGGATGCCGTTGTCGAACTGTTCAGCCATGGTCCCCACCTTCCCCGACAGAAGACTTCGGGCGATGCATCTGCATGTGCATCTGCCTGTGATCCCAAAGTTAGCACGTGTGACTGCAGCGGTAAATGCACGTGCAGAAGTTTTTGCAGAATTCGCAAGGGGTGATGACTCAAGCCCTCGGGCGCCCCACTAAAGCGTGACGGGTGCCGCCCCCAATGGGTGAACAGCTACCACCTGTGGCCGAATTTTCGGGGACAGGCAAGGAAACCCCGGCGGCAGCCGGGACGGCGGGCAGCCCCACAACGGTGAGCGGCTCAGATTTCGGCGCGGCGCTTCATCAGCATCTGGCGGCTGCGGTCCGGCGTCTCCGCGTCGACCGCGAGCATGTCCAGCGCCCGGCTGTACCGCTCGATCTCGTCGCGTTTGTCGATGTAGTGCGCGCCGGTCAGGTACTCGGTGTAGGCGATGTTCGGCAATTCCTCTTCCGCGAATCTGAGCAGCGAGAACGCGCTGTCCGCGGAGTAGCCGCTCCGGTCGTACGGGAGGACTTGCACCGAGATGTTCGGCTGCTGGATCATCTCCAGCAGGTGGTCGATCTGGCCCTTCAGCACCTCGCGGTCGCCGATCGGCCGGTAGAGCACCGACTCGTCGAGCACGAGCCACAAGCGCGGCGCGTCCGGCCGCGACAGCATCTTCTGCCGCCGCATCCGCAGCGCGACCCGGCGGTCGACCTGTTCGTTGACCATGTCCCTGCGGCCGTGGCTCATGATCGCCCGCGCGTAGTCCTCGGTCTGCAGCAGACCCGTGACGTACAGCGGTTCCCACACCTGGATCCGGGCCGCGGCCTCTTCGAGCCCGACGAGGTCGTTGAACCAGCTCGGCATCAGGTCGCCGTAGCGGCGCCACCAACCCGGCTCGTTCGACTCCTTGACCATGTCGAGGAACTGCTGCCGCTCGCCGGGATCGGTCATCCCGTACATGGTCAGCAGATCGGCGACGTCGCGTTCCTTGAAGCCGACGCGGCCCAGCTCGAGACGGCTGATCTTCGACTCGGATCCCCGGATGCTGTAGCCGGCCTCCTGGCGTGTGATGCCCGCGTCCTCGCGCATCCGGCGGAGCTGAGAGCCGAGGATCATCCGCCGCGCGGTGGGACCCAGGGACTGCTCACCGCCAGGCGGGGTGACCGCGTTCATCGACCGGGGACCTTTCGCAAGACGACACTCACAGGAGAACAAGCCGATTACTGAAAGTACACGTTTGGACCTCGACACGACAGGGATGGCTCGGTTTACCGGTCGCGTACGTGGTTCTACTCTACGTAGAGCCCGAGACTTCCGACACAGTTTTGTGAGGTTCAAGATGCCCGACGCCCCGACCCGGACGGAACGAGTGCCCGTGGGTGTCGACCCGACCCGGGCCAGCATCGCCCGGGTGTACGACGCCTTCCTGCTCGGCAAGGACAACTACGAGATCGACCGGGAGGTGCTGCGCAAGGTCCAGCAGGCGGCCCCCGAGGCGCAGGACCTGGCGACCGAGAACCGCGGCTTCCTGATCCGCGCGTGCCGGTTCCTCGCCAGCCAGACGGGCATCACCCAGTTCCTCGACCTCGGATCCGGCCTGCCGACGGCCGAGAACACGCACCAGGTCGTGCAGCGCATCAACCCGGAGATCAAGGTCGTCTACGTCGACAACGACCCGGTCGTGCTCGCCCACGGGCGCGCGCTGCTCGAAGAGAACGAGAACACGCACTTCGTCTCGGACGACATCTTCGAGCCGGAGCGGATCATGGAGAACCCGGACATCCGGCGGCACATCGACTTCTCGCGGCCGATCGCGTTGCTGCAGCTCGGGACCCTGCACCACTACAACGGGCCGCACGACGAGCCCGCCAAGATCATGAAGAAGTACATCGACGCGCTGCCGTCGGGTTCGTACGTGGCGATCTCGCACTTCTCCGACCCGGAGGACGAGCTGTCCGAGACCGCCCGCAAGATGGAGGAGTTCTTCATCCACAGCCCGATGGGCTCGGGCACCTTCCGCACCAAGGCCGAGATCGAGGAGCTGTTCCACGACCTCGAGATGGTCGAGCCCGGCGTCCAGCTGTGCGCCGACTGGTGGCCGGACGGCCCGCGGATCAAGGAGCTGAACGCGGCCCAGCGGACGATCTCGGGCGGCATCGGCCGTAAGGCCTGAGACCGCCTTCTGGCTGCTATGAAAGGTCCTTTCCTTGCAAATTTTGCAAGGAAAGGACCTTTCATAGCATTGCCGGGAGCGGGTTCAGAGGCGGACCAGCGGCAGCCAGCGGGCCAGATCAGCCCTGCTCCCGGAGGCGGTGACCCGCCCCGACTCGACGGCGTCGGCCCAGCCGAGCAGCCCGGTCGCCAGTTCCAGCCACGTGCGCGGATCCGTTTCGACGACGTTCGGCGGCGTCCCGCGGGTATGGCGCAATCCTTCGACACACTGCACCGCCGCGAACGGCGGCACCCGCACTTCGACACTCTTCCCCGGGGCGTCCCCGGCCAGCGTCCGCAGGCTCAGCCGCACCGCGGCGGCCAGCTCGGGACGGGCCGGTTCCGGACCGGATCCGCTCAACCAGGGGGAAATCGCCGCGATCGCGGCTCGTAACTCAGCGGGGTCGACCGAACGCGAAGAGGCCATGGGAGAACAGTAGAGTGAGCGCGAACAAACCTTCAGGCACCCGGAACGTGGGGATGGCGATGGCGCAGCGGGACGAGGCGGATCGGTTGGCGTCGAGCCCGGCGGGCAAGGCGGGCAAGCGGAAACAGGCCAAGCCGAAGATCACCGAAGAGATGCGCGCCAACGCAAAGGCCAACCCCAACAGCTGGCTGTACGTCATCGACGAGGCCTTCGACCCCGACGGCCCGGTGCCGTCCTGGGCGGTCGTCGGCGCGTACCCGGTGAACGGCGGGGGCGAGATCGTCGAGGACTTCCACCCCAACGACCGTTACCGTCCCTCGCCCAAGGCGCTCGGTTTCCCCGAGCCGCGCAACGAACTCGAGCAGCTGCTCCAGCTGGTGCGCACGAACCACCGTCCGGCCGCCGACCTGCCGCGGGTCATCCTCGACTCGACGCTGTTCGTCTACGCCCTTTCGCCGGTGCAGCGCACGGTGATCGGCTTCCACAACACCGACGGCAAGGTGCTCGTTCCCGCGTACACGGCCAAGTCGCTGGTACCGCGCGAATGGCCGCACGCCAGGGCGGTGCTGGGCCGGGACATGGTCCCGCTGCTCGCCGGGCACCCCGTGACGATCAACCCCCACGACCGGCTCACCGCGATCATCCCCTCGGAGCACCTCGACAAAGCCCTTATGGACGAGCGTCGATAGGGCCCGATTAACCCACTCGGCCCAATATATTCAGGGTCAAAGCAACTCTTTCGGGTGATGTTCGAGTCGCTGATTCCCTTTCCGCGGGGGATCGTGACGACGTGATGAGTCGCAGAGTGTGTTCAAAAGGCTGGGGGGCCGTCCTCGCGGCGGGGGTTTTGCTGCTTGCGCAGACCCCCGCCGTCGCACGGGAAAGCGGGCCTCGTTACGACGGGGCCGAGGAGCACTACGCCGGTTCACAGATCGCGCTGCACGAAGGCGTCAACGTGTCGGTGGGGCCGCTGTACGGCGGTGAAGCCCAGACGCTCGGCCACGACGTCAGTGGTCACCAGGGCGAGGTCGACTGGCCGGCCGCCGCCCGGACCGGCGCGAAGTTCGTCTACGTGAAGGCGACCGAGGGCACCGGCTTCGTCAACCCCCGCTTCGCCCAGCAGTACAACGGTTCCTACGGCGTCGGCCTGGTCCGCGGCGCGTATCACTTCGCTCGCCCCGACATCTCGGACGGCGCCGCGCAGGCGCACTACTTCGTCGACCACGGCGGCGGCTGGTCCAAGGACGGCAAGACGCTGCCGGGCGCGCTCGACGTCGAGTACAACCCGTACGGCGAAACCTGTTACGGCAAGACGCCGGCGCAGATGGTCGCGTGGATGGCGTCGTTCGCGACGACTTATCTGCACCGCACCGGACGGCATCCGGCGATCTACACGTCGACCAGCTGGTGGAAGCGCTGCACCGGGAACAGCGCCGTGTTCTGGCAGAACCCGCTGTGGATCGCGCGTTACAACACGGAGATCGGCGAGCTGCCCGCTAGCTGGAAGACCCACACCATCTGGCAGTTCTCGAACAAAGGCAGTCTGCCCGGCGACCAGAACTGGTTCAACGGCACGGTCGATCGCGTACGCGCGCTGTCGCTCGGATGAACGCTCACCCGAGTGGGCGTTACAAGATCACATAACCAGGCCTACTTGGAAATGAAAATCACCCACGCGTAGTACCAATTTCACGGAAGTTAGTGACAAACCCGGCACTCGTCGTCAACAATCGTGCCCGGACGGCTACCACCTGCAAGGTCGCCGTCCTCAGCGAGGGTTATCCGTGAAGGGATTGTCGTAATGCGCACTTCCCGAAGAATCGCCATCGCCGTCGGCTCCGCGCTGCTCCTGCTCAGCAGCACGGTCCAGGCGTCGGCCGCCCCGTCCCCCGAGATCACGTCGATCGAACAGGATCTCCAGCGGAACGACCACACGATCGGATCGCAGATCCGGCGCGTGGAAGGCGACACCTCCACGCCGGACTCCAAGGCCAAGGCCGCCCAGCCGCAGCCCGAGGTCGGTGTGCTCGCGACGGTCGCGGGGATGGACGTGGCCAGCTATCAGGGCAACGTCGACTGGAACTACTGGTGGAACCAGGGCAAGCGCTTCGTGTGGGCGAAGGCCACCGAAGGCACCAGCTACAAGAACCCGTACTTCGCCCAGCAGTACAACGGTTCCTACAACAAGGGCTTCATCCGCGGCGCGTACCACTTCGCCCTGCCGAACGTCTCGAGCGGCGCGGCGCAGGCCGACTTCTTCGTCAACAACGGCGGCGGCTGGTCCAAGGACGGCAAGACCCTGCCGGGCGCGCTGGACATGGAGTACAACCCGTACGGCGCCACCTGCTACGGCCTGAGCCAGTCCGCCATGGGGTCGTGGATCCGGGCGTTCCACGACCGCTACAAGGCGCGCACCGGCCGCTGGCCCGTCATCTACACCTCGACGAGCTGGTGGAGCACCTGTGTCGGCACGTCGCAGAACTTCGGCGGCACGGTCCCGCTGTGGATCGCGCGGTACGCGTCCACCGTGGGCGCGCTGCCCTACGGCTGGGGCTACTACACCGTGTGGCAGTACACCTCCAGCCCGCTCGACCAGAACACCTTCAACGGCGCTTACGACCGCTTGCAGGCACTGGCCAACGGCTGAGCTGCGCATTCCGTGAACAGGCGGCTCCCGGCCTCGGCCGGGAGCCGCTTTCGCGCGCCGGTTTCGACGCACGGTACCTTCCGGGCAGAATGCCCCTGAAATCCCTGGCACGGGCGGATCCGGAACCAGCGCTGACCGCCGGTCGTCTGATCAGAAGCCTCAGGCCCCAGTACGGAAGGCGAGACCGATGACCTACCCACCCCAGCCAGGCCAGCCCTATGGCCAGGACCCCCAGGGACAGCAGCCGCAGCAGGGTTGGGACCAGACCCAGCAGTACGGTCAGCCGCAGCAGTACGGACAGCAGCAGGGCTGGGACCAGACGCAGCAGTACCAGCAGCAGCCGCAGCAGGGCTGGGACCAGACCCAGCAGTACCCGCAGCAGCCCCAGCAGGGCTGGGACCCGAACAACCAGGGCTACCAGCAGGGCTTCGGCGGCCCGCCCGCACCGCCGTCGAAGAGCAAGACCGGTCTGATCATCGGGATCGTGATCGGCCTCGTCGTGCTGATCGCGTTCGGTGTCACCGGGTTCGTCGCGCCGGGCTTCCTGCTCAGCAAGGACGAGGGGAACAACACGGCCGCGCCGCCGCCCGCGTCGTCGTCCGAGCAGGCGCCGACCTCCGCGCCGAAGAGCAGCCCGAAGTCGAGCTCGCCCAGGAGCAGCCCGAGGAGCACCGAAAGCGGTGGCACGGGCTCCGAGGGCAACCCGAAGGGCATCCAGAACCTGAAGGACTTCCTGGCCAAGGTGAGCGCCGGGGACAAGGCCGGCGCGCTCGCGCTGGTGTGCCAGGACATGAAGGCGACCATGGGCGACTCGATCGACATCATGGCCCCGGCGCCGTCGCAGCTGGAGGTCACCTCGACCTCCGGTATCGGTGACGGGTTCATCACCGGTGACATCGAGGGCACGGTCAAGGGCAAGAAGGTGAGCGGGTCGGGGATCTCCTCGGACGACAACCCGGACAAGTCCTTCTGTGTCCGCAACTTCTTCGTATTCTGAGCGGATGAAGCGGTTTCTCCGCTCCCCGCTGCTCTGGACCTTCGTCGCCTCGCTCGTACTGCTGGTCGCGGTCGGCGGCTGGTTGCTGACCGATCCGGCGACCAGCCGCAGCGAGGCGCTGAAGACCGGCGGCATCGCCGGGGGCGCCATCGTCGCGTTGTACGCGTTGTGGCTCAACGACAGGCGGCGCCGGGTCGAGGAGCGGCGGCAGGAGGTCGAACGGCAGCGGCAGGAGCTCGAGCTGCGGCGGGCCGACCAGGACCGGGACCGGATCTCGGACGAACGGTTCGCCAAGGCCGTCGAACTGCTCGGCCACGAGGCCGACCAGGTGCGGGTGGGGGCGCTGCACGCGCTGGCGGGGCTGGCTCGCGGCCGCGAGATCTACAAGCAGACCGTGCTGGACATCCTGTGCTCGTACCTGCGGCGGCCGTTCGAGCATCCGCGGTATCAGGACACGGCGAAACGGGACGGGAACACCGCACCGGCGGAGGGCTCCGCGGAGGAGGACCAAGAACTCCAGGTGCGGCAGACCGCGCAACGGCTGATCGGGGAACTCCTCCCGGCCGCGGATTCCGAGGGCACGCCGGGGTACGACCTCGACCTGACCGGCGCGGTACTGGAGTACTTCGATCTTTCGGAACGGAAGATCGGCAAGCTGTTGCTGCGCTACGCGGGCTTGTACAGCAGCACCAACCTGTCCGGCTGTGTGTTCCTCGGGCCGGTGTACCTGACGGGCGCGGGAACGAAAGAGAAGAAGCGCATCGGTTTCTTCCGGTGCAGTGACGCCAGGTTCGAACAGCGGGCGTGGTTCAGCGGGGTCCGGTTCTCCGAGGACGTCGAGTTCCGCGGCACCGTGTTCGCGGGCGAGACGTCCTTCAAGGACAGTGTCTTCGCGAAGGACGCCGTCTTCGCCGACGCCGGGTTCAAGAAGACGCTGGATCTGCGCCGCGCCCGGTTCGAGGGCTTCGGGGATCTGAGCTTCCGCGAGACGCCCGGCACGGTGTCGCTCTACAACACGTCGGTGGAACCGGCGAGGGACCACGAACTCCCGGCGGGCTGGGCCGTCGAGACCCTGCCGGACGGCCGCGCCCGGCTCACGGTGAAGGACTGATGAGGCGGCTGCTCAGGTCGCCGCTGTTCTGGACGTTGTCGTCCTCGATCGTGGTGCTCGTCGGGGTCACCGCCTGGCTGCTCATGGATCGCGCGACCAGTCGCGGCGACGCGCTCAAGACCGGCGCTCTGGCGGGCGGGGCGGTCGCCGCGCTCTACGGACTCTGGCTCAACGACCGGCGAAGGCGTACCGAAGAGGACCGGCACGAGATCGAGCGCAGCCGGATCTCCGACGAGCGCTTCGCCAAGTCGATCGAACTGCTGGGCAACGACGCAGATCAGGTCCGGATCGGGGCGATGCATTCGCTCGCGGGGCTGGCCAGGACCCGTCCGGAGTACCGGCAGACCGTGCTCGACGTGTTGTGCGCCTACCTGCGGCGGCCGTTCGAGCATCCGAGTTTCGATCCGGACCTCGACTGGGAAGACAAGGAAAAGCGGGCGGCGGCGGAACGGGAACGGCTGGTCCGGCGCGCGGCCGAACGGCTGATCCGCGACATCCTCCCCCACGCCGGGACGACCGGGCCGACGCTTTCGCTCAACCTCAGCGACGCCCGGCTCGACAAGCTGGGGCTGCTCGGCAGGCGGATCGGCTGGTTCGGCGCGGATCGGTGCGAGGTGCTGTCCTATCTCGACCTCACCGACGCTCAGCTGTCCGGGAAGTTCCTGCTGGAGAACGCGACCATCCGCGGCAGGTTCGAGGTCGCCAGGGCTAGCTTCGAACGGAAGGTGTCGCTGGACGGCCTGGTCGTCGAAGCGCCCGTCGACTTGAGCGTGGCGACCTTCGCGGAGCCTCCGTCGCTTGAGGGCGCGGTCCTGTCCAAAGAGGGCTGAAGGGCGCTTTCCCCACATCACATGCGGTGAAAGCGCCCTTCGCTGCGTCCCATGCGGGGAAAGTCCCCTTCAGCTCAGTCGAAGAGCGCCGGGAGCGTGCGCTCCCAGGTCTCCCGGAGCTCGTCCAGCGTGAACTCCGTGATGTCCTGGAGTTCGAGCGAGCCCGACTCCGGGTCCACCACACCGGTCTTGCGCCACGGCAGACCGCGCGCGGTCAGCATCTCGGTGAACCGCAGTTCCTCGGTGCGCGGCACGGCGACCAGCACCCGGCCCGCGGACTCGGAGAACAGCTGCACGAACGGGTCCTGCTCCGCGTCGAGGAAGACGCGGGCACCGCACTGTCCGATGAGGACGGTCTCGACGAGCGTCTGGATCAGGCCGCCGTCGGAGATGTCGTGCGCGGCGGAGATCATGCCGTCGCGGGAACCGGCGATGAGGATGTCGGCGAGCAGCTTCTCGCGCGCCAGGTCGACCTTGGGCGGGCGGCCGCCGAGGTGGCCGTGCAGTTCGCGCGCCCAGGCGGAACCGTCCAGCTCGTCGTGGGTCTCGCCGAGCAGCAGCAGGGTTTCCCCGGCCTCGGCGCCGATTCCGGTGGGGATGCGGCGGGTGACGTCGTCGATCACGCCGAGCACGCCGACCACCGGGGTCGGCAGGATGGCCGTGTCACCGGTCTGGTTGAAGAAGCTGACGTTGCCGCCGGTGACCGGGATGCCGAGCTCGACACAGCCGTCGGCGAGACCGTGCACGGCCTGCTCGAACTGCCACATCACGCCCGGGTCGGTCGGCGCGCCGAAGTTCAGGCAGTCCGACACCGCGACCGGCTTCGCGCCGCTGGTGGCGACGTTGCGGTACGCCTCGGCCAGCGCGAGCTTCGCGCCCTCGTACGGGTCGAGGTAGACGAACTTGCTGTTGCAGTCGGTCGAGACGGCGACGCCGCGGCCGGTGGACTCGTCGATCCGGATGACGCCGGAGTCCGACGGCTGCGCGAGCACGGTGTTGCCGCGCACGTAGCGGTCGTACTGGGAGGTCACCCATTCCTTCGACGCCTGGTTCGGCGACGAGATCAGCTTGAGGATGTCGGCCCGCAGCTCGTCCGAAGTGGACGGACGCGGCAGCTTCGCCGAGGTGTCGGCCTGCAGGGCGTCCTGTGTGGACGGACGCTGGATCGGGCGGTCGTACACCGGGCCCTGGTGTGCCACGGTGTGCGCCGGCACGTCGACGACGACCTCGTCGTTCCAGGTGATGACCAGGTGCTCGCCGTCGGTGACCTCGCCGATGTCGGTGGCGATGACGTCCCACTTCTCGCAGACCTTCATGAACGCCTCGACGTTCTCCGGCGAGACGACCGCGCACATCCGTTCCTGCGACTCGCTGGACAGCACCTCCGCCGGGGTCATCCCGGTGGCGCGCAACGGAACCCGGTCGAGGTAGATGTGCATACCGCCGTCACCGGCGGCCGCGAGCTCCGACGTCGCGCAGGAAAGCCCGGCGCCGCCGAGGTCCTGGATGCCGACGACGAGCTTCTGGGCGAACAGTTCGAGGCAGCACTCGATGAGCACCTTCTCGGTGAACGGGTCGCCGACCTGGACGCTCGGGAGCTTCTTGCGGCCGCCCGAGGACTCGTCACCCGAGAAGGTGTCGCTGGCGAGAACGGACACGCCGCCGATGCCGTCGAGGCCGGTGCGCGCGCCGAACAGGATGATCTTGTTGCCCTTGCCCGAGGCGAACGCCAAGTGCAGGTCCTCGACGCGCATCGCACCGACGCACAGGGCGTTGACCAGCGGGTTGCCCGAGTAGCTGGGGTCGAACACCAGCTCGCCGCCGATGTTCGGCAGGCCGAGGCAGTTGCCGTAGCCGCCGACGCCGGCGACCACACCGGGCAGCACGCGCCGCGTGTCGGGGGCGTCCGCCGGGCCGAAGCGCAGCGCGTCCGCCACGGCGAGCGGGCGCGCGCCCATCGCCATGATGTCGCGCACGATGCCGCCGACGCCGGTCGCGGCACCCTGGTACGGCTCCACGTAGGACGGGTGGTTGTGGCTCTCGACCTTGAAGGTGACCGCCCAGCCCTCGCCGATGTCGACGACACCCGCGTTCTCGCCGATGCCGGCGAGCATCTTCTCCTTCATTTCGGGAGTGGCGGTCTCGCCGAAGTAGCGCAGGTGCTTCTTCGAGGACTTGTACGAGCAGTGCTCGCTCCACATCACCGAATACATCGCCAGTTCGGCGTCGGTCGGACGGCGGCCGAGGATCTCCCGGATCCGGGCGTACTCGTCGTCGGCGAGGCCGAGCTCGACGTACGGCTGGGTCAGTTCGGGGGTCGCCTCGGCGCGTTGAGTGGTGTCAACGGTGCTGGTCACGGTGTCAACCTCAGGGTTCGCCACGGCCTTGAGAATAGGCGAGTGTTTAAGGCCACTCGCGGTCGCCCACGGATAAATCGGTCGCGCCCGCGACGGTGATCCGCTTAACGTCGGTAATCGTGCTTTCCGCCACATATCCGCTTCCGCGACTACGCCTGCCCGCCAAGCCGACCGCCTGGCGGTACCTGGTCAGGATGATGCTCGCGCGTCCGGGACTGCTCGCCGTCTCGGCGATCAGCGGTGCGCTGTGGTCGCTGCCGATCGCCCTGCTGCCGGTCGCGATCGGCCGGGGTATCGACGCGATCGGCCGCGGCGACGGCGATTCCGTCTGGCTGTGGGGGCTCGCGGCCGCCGGGCTCGGGATCGCGCAGACGATCGCGGGCACGGTGCAGCACTTCGCGTCCTACGGCTGCTGGATCCACGGCGCCGGGGTGACGCAGCGCCTCGCCACCGAACACGCGGCGAAGCTGGGCGCGAACCTGCGCGACACGACCACCACGGGTGACGTGGTCGCGATCACCACCAGCGACATCAACCCGATCGGTGACTCCTTCGAAGTGCTCGGGCGGGCCTTCGGTTCGCTGATCGCGTTCGTCGTGTGCGCGACGGCGCTGTTGTCGACGTCCCCGCTGCTCGGCATGGTCGCGCTGATCGGTGTCCCGCTGGCGGTGGTCGGCATCGGGCCGCTGCTGAAGCCGCTGGAAAAGCGTCAGACGAAGCAGCGCGAGGAGAAGACCGACGTCAACGCGCTGGCCGCGGACATCGTCTCCGGTCTGCGGATCCTTCGCGGTGTCGGCGGTGAGAAGCAGTTCCTCGACCGCTTCCGCCGCTCCAGCCAGCGGGTCCGCGCGGCCGGTGTCCAGGTCGGGCGCAGCGACGCGTGGCTCGCGGCGGCCGAGGTCGCGCTGCCGGGCCTGGTCACGGTGGTCATCACCTGGCTGGGCGCGCAGCTGGCGATCAACGGCACCATCGGCGTCGGCGAACTGATCACGTTCTACGGCGTCTCGGTGTTCCTGGTGATCCCGGTGACGACGGCGACCGAGTTCGCGGGCGTGCTGAGCGCCGCGCTGGTTTCGGCGCGGAAGGTGTGCAAACTGCTGACCACCGAACGCACGCTCACCGAGCCGGAGCATCCGGTGCCGCTACCCGAAGGCCCGCTGGACCTGTACGACGAGACGTCCGGGATCAAGGCCGAGGCCGGGAAGCTGACCGTCATCGATGTCGGGGCCGACGCCGAAGCGGTGGCTTCGCGGATGGCGCGGTTCACCGATCAGAGTGAACCCGCGCTCGTCGGCGGGGTTCCGGTGGACCAGGTCTCCCTCGACGAGCTGCGTCGGCGGGTCGTGTTCGCGCACAACCAGGACATCTGGTTCTCCGGTGTGCTGCGCGAACAGGTCACCCCCGCCGAGCCCGGCGACGTCGACATCACCGAAGCGCTTTACGCGGCGGACGCCGAGGACATCGTGGACGCGCTGCCCCACGGCGTCGACGAGGTGATCGGCGAACGCGGACGTGAGGTCTCCGGTGGTCAGCGGCAGCGGCTGAATCTGGCCCGCGCGCTGGCGACCGACGCCGACGTCCTGCTGCTCGACGAGCCGACCTCGGCCGTCGACGCGCATACCGAAGCCCGCATAACCGAACGCGTCGCGAAGCTGCGGCGCGGCAAGACCACCGTCGTGTTCAGTCAGAGTCCACTGTGGACACATGTGGCCGATGTGGTCGTGAGTACGAAAGTACCGGCATGAAAAAGCTGCCGCTGGCAGACAAGAAGGACGTAAGACGTTGGATCAAGGAGACCGCGCGGGCGAACAAGCGCGAATTCTCCGTGATGCTCGGCCTGTTCTGCGTCGCGACCGCGATCGGGCTGGCCGGGCCGAGGCTGCTGGGCGCGCTGGTGGACGAGGTCGTCGAGGGCACGACGACCACCACGATCACCTGGCTCGCGGTCGCGTTCGTGGTCGTGCTGGGCGCGCAGGCCTGGTTCAAGGGACTGGCCAGGCTCCGCGCGCGGGTGTTCGGTGAGCGGATCCTGGCGCTCAACCGCGAGGAATTCGTCGGGAACGCGCTGGACCTGCCGCTCGGCACGGTCGAAGCGGCGGGCACCGGTGACCTGCTCAGCCGCGCGACCACCGACGTCAGCCGCATCGACCACGCGGTGCGCCACGGCGCGCCGGAGATCCTGATCGCCGCGGTGACGGTGGTGTTCACGGTGGTGGCGATGGTGATCACGTCGCCGTTCCTCGCGCTGGGCCTGCTGGTCGCGCTGCCGCTGCTGGTGCCGGTGAACATCTGGTACCAGCGGCGGATCCCCGGCGTGATGCGGCGGATGCTCGACAAGTGGTCCGAGTTGCAGTCCACCACGCACGAGACCGCGGAGGGCGCGCGGACGGCGGAGGCGCTGAGCCTGACCGGCCGCCGGATCCGGACCGGGCACGACGGCCTCGACGCCTCGATGCTGGGCGAACGCGAGATCCGGGCACTGCAGATGCGGTGGATTCCGTCGCTGGAGATCAGTTATGTGCTGCCGGTGCCGGTGATGCTCGGGCTGGGTCTGCTCGCCTACTCGAACGGCTGGGAAGGGCTCGGCACGATCACCGCGATGCTCCTGTACTCGCAGGTCATGACGGGTCCGCTGAACGAGGCGTTGTTCTGGCTCGCGGACATGCAGGTCGCCGGGGCCTCGCTGCGACGACTGCTGGGCGTGCGGCCCGCTCCGTCTTCCGAAACGGCCTCGGAGACTCCGCGCGGCCAGGACATCGAGGTGCGCGACGTGCGCTTCGGCTACAACGCGGACCGCGAAGTGCTGCACGGGATCGACCTGCGGGTGCCCGCCGGTGAACGGCTGGCGATCGTCGGCCCGTCCGGTGCCGGCAAGTCGACCCTGGGACGGCTGCTGGCCGGGATGTCGGCGCCGACGTCGGGCTCGGTGCGGATCGGCGGCGCCGAGGTGTCGACGCTGCCGGACGACGTCCTGCGCGGCGAGGTCCTGTTGCTGACCCAGGAGCAGCACGTCTTCGCGGGGACGCTGCGGGACAACCTCACGCTGCCCGCCGGGGACTGGACCGACGACCGGCTGCTGGCCGCGCTGGCCTCGGTCGGCGCTTCGGAGTGGGTGGCGAGCCTGCCGGACGGGCTGGACACGAAGGTCGGGGCCGGCGCGGTCGCCGTCCCGGCGGCGATGGCGCAGCAGCTCGCGCTGGCGAGGGTGGTGCTGGCCGACCCGCACACGCTCGTGCTGGACGAGGCGACGTCGCTGCTGGACACGGGTTCGGCGCGGGAGCTGGAGCGGTCGTTGAGCGCGGTGCTCGAAGGGCGCACGGTGATCGCGATCGCGCACCGGCTGCACACCGCGGCCGCGGCGGACCGGGTCGCCGTCATCGAGGGCGGCCGGGTGACCGAGCTGGGTTCGCACGCGGAGCTGCTGGCGGCGGGTGGGCCTTACGCGGCGTTGGTGGCCGCCGCCTCCTGACGCATTTAGTCCTCTAAATGCGGTTCACGCATTTAGAGGACCAAATGCGGGGCGTCAGGCGGAGACGAGGGCGTCCACGGCGCTGTAGAACATGCCGAGCCCGTCGTCGGACGGGCCGGTGAGGGCGTCGATGGCGTGCTCCGGGTGCGGCATGAGCCCGACGACGCGGCCGTTCTCGCTGCGGATCCCGGCGATGTCGTTGCGCGAGCCGTTCGGGTTGCCGCCGACGTAGCGGAACACCACGCGGCCCTCACCCTCGAGCTCGTCGAGGGTGGCCTGCTCGGCGACGAAGCAGCCGTCGATGTTCTTCATCGGGATGAGGATCTCGGCGTCCTTGTCGTACCGGGTGGTCCACGCGGTGTCGTTGTTCTCGACGCGCAGCCACTGGTCACGGCAGATGAAGTGCAGGCCCGCGTTGCGGATCATCGCGCCCGGCAGCAGCCCGGCCTCGCACAGGATCTGGAAGCCGTTGCAGATACCCAGCACCGGCATGCCCTTGTGGGCGGCCTCGATCACCGACGACATCACCGGCGCGAACCGGGCGATGACGCCGGCGCGCAGGTAGTCGCCGTACGAGAAGCCACCGGGGACGACGACGGCGTCGACGCCCTTCAGGTCCTCGTCCGCGTGCCACAGCGGCACGGCTTCGGCGTCGGCGTAGCGGACCGCGCGGGCCGCGTCACCGTCGTCGAGCGTGCCGGGGAACGTGATGACCCCGATGCGGGCGCTCACGCGTCCACCCGCTTGATGGTCCACTGCTCGATGACGGGGTTCGCGAGGAAACCCTCGGCGATCTTTTCGAGCGTCGCGTCGTCGACGGAGTCGTCGACCTCGATCTCGAAGTGCTTGCCCTGACGGATCTCGGCGATCCCGGTGAAGCCGAGACGGCCGGCGGCGCCGAGCGCGGCTTGGCCCTGCGGGTCGAGGATTTCGGGCTTGGGCATGACGTCGACGACGACTCGGGCCACGGCAGGCTGCTCCTTATTCACGCAGGTCGTGGGTACCGCCAGAGCCTACTTCACTACGGTTGCCGCATGACCTACGGGCAGTACACACCGCCGAAGAAGTCGAAGGCCTGGCTCTGGATCACGCTGGCGCTGGTCTTCGTCCTGATCGCGGGCGGTGTCGCGTTCACCGGCTTCGTGACGCCGGGGTTCTTCAAGGCCAAGGCCGACACCACCTCGCGCGCGACGCCGGAGCAACTGACTCAGTCGTTCGTGAACGGCGTCGGCGAAGATCGCCTCAGCTCGCTCTGGTGCCCGATCCGCTCGAAGCGGTCCTATACCTTCGAGCAGGTCATGGCCGCCTCAGAAGGCGCACAGCTCAGCACGCCCGCGCGTCAGCGTGCGCCACAGGAGTATTCGGCCGCGCTCACCGCCGGTGGCCAGACCGTCGGGATCGCGATGATCCCCGGCGAGGGCGGCTGGTGCGTGCGCGACGCCAAGATCGGCGGCGAGCCCGAGCCACTGCCGGGTATCGAGACGAAGCCGTCGCCGCGGCCCGACGTCAAGACGGGGGAAGAGGCGGGGAACAAGTTCGTCGACGCGATCAACGCGCGCGACATCCCGGCGGCGCTGTCCGTGCTGTGCGAGAAGGTGCCCGACACGACCCGCGACGGCGTGCAGCAGATCATCCACGGCGAGGGCAGGTACACCGTCGACACCGCCGACGTGCTGACCGTCGCGAAGCAGACGATCCTGCACCTCAGCGGCGACGTCGACGGCGTCCGGAAGCCCGGCCGGATCGAGACCGAGGACGACGCCGAGGGCGGCCCCTGCGTGGCTTCTTTTTCACCCGACTCGGACTGAGCTCGCACCGATCCTTCGTCTGGGGGATGCTCGGAGCGCGGCGCTGGGCCAAGATGAGCCCATTGGCGGGGCGTCAACACCGGGCGAGCAGCAGGAGGCACCGTGGCCGATCAGGACTCCTTCGACTACGTGATCGTCGGCGCGGGCAGCGCGGGATGCGTACTGGCGAACCGGCTGAGCGAGGATCCGTCGGCGCGGGTGCTCCTGCTCGAAGCGGGCGGCGAGGACGACGCCGACGAGATCCACATCCCCGCCGCGTTCCCCGGCCTGTTCAAGACCAAATGGGACTGGAACTACGAGACGGCCGAGCAGAAGCACACCGGCAAGACGCTGTACTGGCCACGCGGGAAGACGCTCGGCGGCTGTTCGTCGATCAACGCGATGATCTACATCCGCGGCAACCGCGCGGACTACGACGGCTGGCGTGACGGGCACGGCGCCGAGGGATGGGGTTTCGACGACGTCCTGCCGTACTTCAAACGGGCGGAGGGGAACCAGCGGCTCGGCGGGCCACTGCACGGCACCGACGGCCCGTTGAACGTCGAGGACCGGCGCTTCACGCACGAACTGTCCCTCGCCTGGGTGGATTCCGCGGTCGCCTGGGGCCTCAAACGCACCGACGACTTCAACGGCGAGTCACAGGAAGGCGCCGGCGTCTACCAGGTGACGTGCAAGAAGGGGCGCCGCTGGTCGACGGCCGACGCGTATCTGCGGCCCGCCCTGTCGCGGCCGAACCTCACCGTGCGGACCAACGCCCAAGCGACCCGCGTCGTCTTCGAAGGCACGCGCGCCGTGGGTGTGTCCTATTTGGACAAGGGTGTCGAGACGACGGCGCGCGCGTCGACGGAGGTCTTGCTGAGCGGTGGCGCGGTGAACTCGCCGCAGCTGCTGATGCTCTCCGGGGTCGGCCCGGCGGAACACCTGCGGGAACACGGGATCGACGTCGTGGCCGCGCTTCCCGGGGTCGGCGACAACCTGCACGACCATCCCGCCTGCGGGATCATCTGGTCGACCCGCGGTACCACCGACCTCGTGGACGCGGCGACGCCGGGCGGCCTGGTGCGGTACCAGCTCACCAAACGCGGCCCACTGGCCTCGAACATCGGCGAGGCCGGCGCGTTCTTCCCGGCCGCGGACGGTGTCTCGCCGCCGGACATGCAGATCCACGTCGCGCCGACGTTGTTCTACGACAACGGGATGCGCGAGCCGACGGTGCCGGGCTTCACTTCGGCGGCGACCCTGGTGGACGTCGCGAGCCGGGGGCGTCTGCGGCTGAAGTCGTCGAATCCGTTGTGGAAGCCGGAAATCGACCCGGCCTACTACGCCGAGTCCGTGGACATGGAGAAGATGCTCGCCGGGATGCGGGCACTGGTGGAGATCGGGAAGTCCGGGCCGCTGGCGCGGTATCTGGACAAGCCGTTCCTGCCGGAGCGGCACGACCTGACCGACGGCGAACTGGCCGACTACGTGCGCGAGAAGACGCAGACGCTGTACCACCCCGTCGGGACCTGCTCGATGGGAACGGGCGAGAACGCCGTCGTCGATCCGTCGCTGAAGGTGCGCGGGGTGGACGGGCTGCGGGTGGTGGACGCGTCGGTGATGCCCGTGGTGCCGCGTGGGAACACGAACGCGCCGACGATCATGGTGGCGGAGAAGGCCGCGGATCTCATCCGGGGCCGCGGCTGAAGGACGCTTTCCCCGCATCAGACGCGGTGAAGGGCGCTTTCCGTGCATCTCATGCGGGGAAAGCGCCCTTCAGCTCAGCGCTTTCCGTGCAGCACCGTGATCAGCTTCGCCACCAGCGCGTCGGTCTTTTCCTTGCGGGAGAACGAGGTCAGCACGATCGGCGCGGTGAACCGCTGGCGCGCGACGGCCTTCGGGCGGGCGAACTCGCGCAGGCCTTCGGGGCCGTGGATCCGGCCGAAGCCCGAGTCGCCGACGCCGCCGAAGGGCAGCGAAGCGATACCGGCGAAGGAAAGCGGCGCGTTGATCGACGTCATGCCGGTGCGCAGCCGTCCGGCGAGTTCGAGGCCGCGCGACTTCGAGAACACGGTCGAACCGAGGCCGTACTTCGTGTCGTTGGCCTTCTCGACGGCTTCGTCCATGTCGCGGACCTTGGCGATGGTGACGGTCGGGCCGAACGTCTCCTCCTGGACCGCCGCGGAGTCCTCCGGCACGTCGACGAGCACCGTCGGCTGCACGTAGCGGTCGCCGACCGCGTCGACGCCACCGACCAGTGCCTTCCCACCGCGCTCGATGGCGTCCGTGATGTGGCGCTTGATCACCGCGAGCTGCGAAGGCATCGTCACCGGGCCGTACTGCGCGGCCGCGTCCGAACCGGCCCGAACGTCCTTCGACTTCTCGACGACCTTCGCGACGAACTCGTCGTGCACACGCTCGTGGACGTACACGCGTTCGACGCCGATGCAGGTCTGTCCCGAGTTGGAGAACGCGCCCCAGACGGTCGCGTCGGCGGCGGCTTCGAGGTCGGCGTCCGCGTCGACCAGGACGGCGTCCTTGCCGCCCGCCTCGATGATGACCGGCGTCAGCGTTTCGGCGGCCGCGGCCATGATCTTCTTGCCCGTGCCGGTCGAACCGGTGAAGGCGATCTTGTCGACGCCGCCCGTGACGAGCGAAGCGCCGGTCTCACCGAAACCGGTGATCAGCTGCAGCACCGGCCACTCCGGGACGACCTCGGCGAACGCGTCGACCAGCCATTTCCCGACGCCCGGCGTGTACTCGCTCGGCTTGAAGACGACGGTGTTGCCGGCGGCGAGGGCATAGGCGATGGAGCCGAGCGGCGTGAAGACAGGGTAGTTCCACGGGCCGATCACGCCCACGACGCCGAGCGGCTGGTACTCGACCGTCGCCGCCTGGTTCGACATCATCAGCCCGGCCGCGCGGCGCTGCTTGCCGAGGATCTTGCGCGCGTGCTTGCCAGCCCACGCGATGTGCTCGATGGCGAGGACGCTCTCCAGCTGCGCGTCGGCGATCGGCTTCCCGGTCTCGTCGCGGACGACCTGGCACAGCTGCGGCAGCCTGCGGGTGATGACGCCCTTCCAGCGGCGCAGACGTTCGGCGCGGCCGTCGTAGCCGAGCCCGGCCCACCATTCGGCGGCGTCCTTCGCGCGGGCGATGGCGGCGCGGACGTCCTCCCTGGTGTGCACCGGGTAGGTGCCGACGACCTCGTCGGTCGCCGGGCTGAGGGAATCGAAGGTCTCCCCCACGCTGTGCGCGGTCGGCTTCGGCTGGACTGCGGTCATCGACTTCTCCCGTGTCTCGGCTCAAAGCCCAGGCTACGACGTTACTGACGGCGTGCCAATAGCTCGCCTGGGGCGTGCCACCAGCATCGCACAGGAGACGACGGCCGCAAGGACACCGAGAAGCGGGGCCATCCACATCGGCAGTACCCCGATCGCCAGCGAGCCCAGCCCGAAGCCCGACGCCTGCACGGTGAAGGCCAGCGAGAAACCCTCCGACCGGCGGCGTTCCGGCAACAGCTTCTGCAGGTTGACCGACGAGACCGCCATCAGCGGACCGGTGCAGAGCCCGATCAGCGCGACGCCGCCGAGCAGCCCGGCCCAGCCGAAACCCGCCGAAACCACGATCCCACCGAGCACGAAACCGGCGAGGAACAGCCGCGGATCGCCTTCCTTCCCCCGCGCCGCGTACACCGCGCTCCCGGTGACGCTCGCGGCGCACAGCACGACGATGACGATCGCCGTCGCCGAATCGGGGGCGCCGAGGCGCTGGACGAGCGGCAGCAGCCCGACCTCGATGGTCGACAGCAGCAGCCCCACGGTGAACAGCCCCGCCAGCCAGGGCACACAGGCGGCGACGGGGATCCGCTGACGCTCGACCGTCCTTTGTGGAGCAACGCGAACAGTGCGCCGCGGCACGAGCAGGGCCGCGAGCAGGGCGACGACGGCCATCGCGAGGACCGGGACGACCGGACCGGACGTCGCCAGGAGCGCCACCAGCAGCGGACCGCCGACGATGACGCCTTCGAGGATCATCGCGTCGACCGATACGGCCCTGGGCAGTTCGTCCTCGGTGACCGTCCCGGCCAGCAGCGTCCGGAAACCGCCGTTCAACCCGCCCGCGACGAGGCCGGGCGGGACCGCCAGCGCGAGCAGCACCCAGTCCGGGGCTCCGGCCGAAGCGACCGCTGCCAGCAGGAACAGCCCCGCCGCGACCAGCGGAAGCAGCACGACGAGACCGCGGGCGGGGCCGACACGGTCGAGCAGCCGTCCGGTCGGCACGGCGCCGACCATCTCGGCGGCGACGAAAACGGCCATCATGATCCCGCCGAGCCGGTACGAACCGGTCGCCGCGGTGGTCAGCACGGTGAAGGCCAGCGGCGCCATCGTGGCGGGCAGCCGGTTCAGCTGCACCCCCGCCGACCAGCGCCAATACCCGGAATTTCGCAGCAACGTCATGTCACGAACACTGCCGGACCCGGCCTGGCGGGAACCATTGATTCGGGAATAGCCTAATCGGATGATCGAGCTGGTCCTGACCGCCGAAAGCGCCAACCGCGTCCGCTTCGGCATCTCCCCGCTCGACGAGACCATGGGCGCGATGCAGACGCTGCTCGGTCGGCGCGGGCATCCGAGTCACCTGTCGTGGCTGCGCGAGGCCGCCGCGAAACTGCCCGACCTGCCCATCGACGGCTTCGCGAAGGTGATGAGCGCGCGGCACTACATCACCGATTTCCTCAGCCCGCCGCCGAGCGGCCCGGAGACCACCGCGTCCGCCCAGCTCGCCGAAATCCGCCGTACGGCGCCGGCGCAGGTCGCGTATGAACTGTCCAAAGTAGACGCCGACCTGAGCGGACTGCCGGAAGATCCCGCCGAGGCAAGGGAGCTGCTGGCGGACCAGATGGAGATCGCCTGGACCGAACTGGTCGAGCCGCATTGGCCCCGGATGCGCCGATTCCTGGTCGCCGACATCGAGGAACGCTCGCGACGTCTGGCCGCCGGCGGTATCGCGCTGGTACTCGAGGACATCCACCCGCGCGTGCGGCTCGTCGACGACGTTCTGGTGATCGAGATGAAGGAACGCGGCCGCGTCCACCTCGACCGGCGCGGTTTGCTGCTGATCCCCGGCGTCTTCGCGTGGCCTTCGGTCGGGGTGATCACGATGGAGCCGTGGCAGCCTTCGCTGCTGTACCCGGCTCGCGGGGTGGCCGAACTCTGGTCGGACCCCGAACGTCCGCCCGGCGCGCTCGCCGGGATTCTCGGCCGGACGAAGGCCGCTCTGCTCACGGCGCTCAACGAACCCGCGAGCACCACCGAACTGGCGCGCAGGCTGGGTTTCTCGGCACCGACTGTCTCGCAACATCTGACCGCGATGCGCGCGGCTGGCCTGCTCGAGACCCGTCGGCGCGGCCGCGAAGTGCGCTACCGGCGCACCGAACTTGGCGACGCCCTGCTCCGGGCATAGGCTGGAATCGAGCTACCGCGAAGGAGAACACCGATGCGTATCGTCCATTTTGGACACGCTTGCACCCTTCTGGAGACCGAGGGCGCGCGAATCCTGATCGACCCCGGCACCTTCTCGGCGGGCTTCGAAGGCGAGCGTGAACTGGACGCCGTCCTGATCACCCACCAGCATTTCGACCACCTCGACATGGACAGGTTGCCCGCGTTGCTGGCGGCGAATCCCGGCGTGCGGCTGATCGTCGATCCGGGTTCCGCCGAAGCGGTGGGGAAGATCGGCGCCGAGTTCCAGATCGCGAACCCCGGCGACGCCTTCGAAATCGGGTCCAGCGGCATCAACGTCGTCGGCGGCGAGCACGCGGTGATCCACGAGGAGATCCCCGTGATCCCGAACGTCGGGTACATCGTCGACCACGGCGCGTTCTACCACCCCGGCGACTCGTTCTTCGTGCCGGAGCAGAAGATCGACGTCCTCGGTCTGCCCACCGGCGCCCCGTGGCTCAAGGCAGGCGAAGCCGTCGACTACCTGCGTGCGGTGTCGCCACGCCTCGCCGTCCCGATCCACGAAGCCGTCCTCGCACGGCCGCAGATGCACTACGGCCTGTTCGCCAACCTCGCCCCGGAAGGGACCGAGGTGAAGGTGCTCGACGTCGGGGAGCCGGTGAAGCTTTAGCCCCGATAAGCCAGTTTCCGCACCAGGATCTCCGCCGGTCCCCGATAACCCTTGCGGTGCATCAGGTAGGCGACGACGACCGTCAGCAGCCACACGCCGAGCCCGCACGCGGCCGCCACGAACGTCGGGTCGCCCGCCTGCCCGCCCAGTCCGAGCAGGAACGGCGGCGCCAGGATCAGCCACGCCACCGACTGGAACAGGTAGGCGCTCAGCGTGCGCTGACCGAGCGCGGAGATCGCGGTGACCACGACACCGCGGCGCTTCTTGCCGACCGCCATGCCGACGAGGCCGAACAGGCTGAGGTAGCCGATCGCGCCGAACACGCCGGCTCCCTCGTACAGCACTTTGGCGAGCCCGGCCGTCTCGGCGTCGAAGCCGAGGTAGTCGCCGGCGAAAAGCCCCATCGGCAAGGCGCCCGCGATCGCGACGCCGAATCCTCCGAACAGGCCGACGAGCAGCAGTTTCCGGTTCGGCTCCTCCAGCAAGCGCTTCTTCGCGGCCCAAGCGCCCACCCAGACGAAGAGGATCGACGGCAGCAGGACCATCGTGATGGACGGCCATTCCACCAGTCGCCCTCGCAGGGCTTCGCCGTACGTCGGAGCCAGGGAGGACGTGTCGTCGGGTGACGGGACGGGCGCGTCACCGGAGTTCCCGGTGAGCACCAGGTACATCAGCACGGCGAGGTAGCAAAGGGCGAAACCCAGGTACAGCGCCGGAATCCGGTAGAAGCCCTTGCCGCGCCGCAGGAGCAGCAGAGTGAAAACGACACCGATGACGCCGTACGCGCCGAGCACGTCACCGGAGAAGAACAGCACCCCGTCGACGGCACCGAAGACCAGCAGCCAAGCGTGCCTTCGAAGCAGGACGCCGCGCGTCCGCGGCCACGACTCTCCCAGCGCCTGCTGCCGATCCGCGAACTGCACCATCCCGTAGCCGAGCATCATGCCGAACAGCGGCAACGCGCACGCGTGCACGAAGACGAACAGCAGCACGAAGTACGGCCGTTCCAGGCCCTGCGGCGTGTGATCGACCCCCGGTGAGTTGCCGAGGAAGATGCTCGCGGTATGCGCAAGCGCCACCAGCAGCAGCGCGAAACCCCTGGCCAGATCCGGTGCGAGTACCCGCTCACTGGTCGGCAACGACTCCATTTGTTCCCCCTTCGAACCTCATTAGTATCCAACGTACACTAATTAGTGTCCGACGGATACGAAATAGGGGGCGGGGCCAGTCAGTTCGCGTCGATGAGGGCGGCGACACCGTCGAGGACGACGTTGAGACCGAAGGCGAATTCGGGGTCTTCCTCCTGGTCGGGCGCGCCCAGCCCGGAGGTCAGAAAACCCACCGCGTCGGGGAAACGCTCCGGGTCGATCAGCTCGGCGAGCCCCTTGCCATAGGCCTGTTCGGCCTGCGCCTGACTCAGCCCGCTCTGCTGCCTGCCCTCGGCGAGCTGGATGGCCTGCGCGCACGCGAGACGGACGAAACCGCTGATCAGGACCAGGACCCCGCCCTTGGTGCCCCAGTCGAGACCCGTGTCGCGCAGCGTGCGCAGGATCGCGTCCATCCACGCCACCGCGTGCGGCCCGGCCGGAGGGCCGGTGAGCGGCAGCTCGACCAGCCACGGGTGCTTCATCAGGACATCGCGGTTGGCCTCGGCCAACGTGGTCAGCTCGGCCCGCCAGGCACCGGTGGACTCGACCGGCGGCGGATCGCCGATGGCGAAGTCTGCCATCAGCTCCAGCAGTTCCGCCTTCGAACCGATGTGGCGGTACAGGGACATCTTCGTGACGCCGAGGTCTTTCGCCACGCTCGCCAGCGTCACGTTCGCGATGCCTTCGCGATCAGCGAGGTCCACCGCGGCCGCCACGACACGGTCGATGTCGAGTACTGACGGCCTGCCTCGCGTCGGGCGCTCAGCTCGCCGCCAGAGCCGCATCAGCGTCGCCGGTGCGTCCCCCTCGTCGGTCATCCCGACAATTTAACCCGCGTTCGCGAGAGCGAGCCGTAGGTGGTTCCGAAAGCGCGGTTCTCCAGCGAGACGTCGACGGCGTCGAGGAACGCCTGCCGCAGCCCTGGCCGGGCGAGGTCCGCGGCGTCGATGCCGAGCCGGACGAGCCCGCCGCGCCGGGCGGCCCTGGCGGCGGCCAGTACCAGCGCGAAACAGCGGACGGTCTCCGTCCGGTGCGACGGCCCGCCGAACTCCTGCACCCTGGCACGCCGGACCTCGCCGGACACCAGGTCCCGCACCGAGACCAGGTCCGCGCACAGCCTGAACCCGTGCTCGCGCAGGGCCTGCAGAGTGCCCTCCGACGCGATCCAGCGCGGTGGCGCGAAACCGTCGACGGCCATGCCGTTGGCATCGAGGGCCGCCTTCGCCGCGATGAGCCGCAGCCGCGCCTCGTGCGCGGGAAGAGCCGCGAACTCGGCACGTTTGCCCAGGTAGACGGCACGATGGGTGGGCGGGACCTGGTGGTCGTACCCGTGCAGGAGGACGGAGTCGCCGTGGGCACGGCGCGTCCGGACCCATTCGGTCACGGGGCCCTCGCCGGTGCGAGCGGCGTAGAGCACCGACAACGGGACCCTGCGCCGGTCGAGTTCGGCCGCGAGATCGGCACAGCGGTGCAACGTCCGGGTGGTCACGCCGGACAGGGAAACCAGCAAACGTGCATCCACCCCACCAGTGAGCCAGCCCGGGCTTTCGGCGGACTGACGTCGGAGTGAACTCCGCAGGTCAGGCGGGCCAATCCTGCAGCGACCGGCCCGTGATGCGTTCGTACGACTCGATGTACCTCGCCCGCGTGGCGGCGACGATGTCCTCGGGCAGGGGTGGTGACCCCGGTCTGTCCCGGCGATGCCAGCCGGACGCCGGGCTGGTGAGCCAGTCCCGCAACGGCTGCTTGTCGAACGACGGCTGCGGGCTGTCCGGCGCGTAACCACCGGCGGGCCAGTAGCGCGAGGAATCCGGGGTCAGGACCTCGTCGGCGAGCACGAGGTTGCCCTCGCGGTCGATGCCGAATTCGAGCTTCGTGTCCGCGAGCAGGATGCCGCGTTCGGCGGCGAATTCCGCGCCGCGGCGGTACACCGCCAGCGTCGCCTCGCGGACCTCCTCTGCCCGTTCGCGGCCGAGCTGCCCGACGACGTCGGAGAAGGCGATGTTCTCGTCGTGCGAGCCGCGATCGGCCTTCGTCGCGGGAGTGAAGATCGGTTCGGGGAGCCGGGACGACTCGGTCAGGCCAGGGGGAAGTTCGACGCCGCAAACCCTGCCGCAAGCGCGATAATCGGCGAGACCGGTACCGGTGAGATACCCGCGGGCGACGGCTTCGAGCGGCAGCATCGCCAGGCGCCGCACCAGCAGCGCGCGGCCGCGGACCTCGGCGGGGATGCGTTCGTCTTCGTAGGAGACCAGGTGGTTGGGGAGGACATCGGAGAGCAGGGAGAACCAGAACACGCTCATCGCGGTGAGCACCCGACCCTTGTCCGGGATGGGCGTGTCGAAGACGACGTCGTAGGCGGAGATCCGATCCGAAGTGACGAGCAGCAGATGCTCGTCATCGACGGCGTAGAGCTCACGGACCTTGCCGGCGGCGATCTTCGGGTATTCGAGCGTCGTCACGGCTGCACCCTAGCGATCAAGGATGATGGCTGATCATGGCGATCCACTGCGTTTCGTTCACGACCGACTACGGGCTGAAAGACGGTTTCGTGGCCGCGTGCCACGGCGTGATCGCGAGGATCGCGCCGTCCGTACGGGTGATCGACGTAAGCCACGAGATCCCTCCGCAGCAGGTCAGGACCGGCGCCGAGGTACTCGCCCAGACCGTGCCGTATCTGCCGGAGTCGGTCCATCTCGCCGTCGTGGACCCCGGCGTCGGCACGGCGCGACGCGGTGTCGTGGTGGTCACCGGGCGCGGAATGCTCGTCGGCCCGGACAACGGACTTCTCATTCCCGCCGCCGAAACACTCAGCGGGGTGATAGCGGCGTACGAACTCGCGGCCCCGGAGTACCGCCTTCCGGTGACTTCGTCGACGTTCCACGGACGCGACGTCTTCGCCCCCGCGGCGGCGCATCTCGCGCTCGGCGTCGCTCCCGAGGAGTTCGGTCCGCGCGTCGACGATCTCGTGCGCCTGCCGGATCCGTTCGTCGCGGTGTTCCCCGGCAAGCTGGTGGCCGAGGTGCTCACGGTCGACCACTTCGGCAACGTCCAGCTCGCCGCGAGCCCCGCCGACCTCGAACTGGCCGGGCTGTCCGGCACGGTCTCCGTCAGCAGCGAACACGTTCTGGTGAAAGCGCTGGTCGGCGACACCTTCGGCACGGTGCCGCCGGGCCGGAACGTGCTCTACACCGATTCCGCGGGACGGCTCGCGGTCGCCGTGAACGGCGGCTCGGCGTCGGAGGTGCTCCGGCTGGGGCCTGCCCAGGAGTGCACGATCACCTCGTCGCCGACGGACACCTGACCCGGACCGGTCACCGCCATCTTGATCCCGAACGAGACACCGCCCTCGGGCTCGCGGCGGTAGTCGGCGAGCGAACGGATCGGCTCGGGACCGGCCTTCTTGCCGGTCTCCTGATCCACCATCGGCACGGTGCAGCGGACGCAGACCTTGGCGTACCCCAGTTCGAGGCCACCGGCGGTGAGCGAGCGGACGTCGTCCTCGCGATGCGGTTCGGGCCACCCCGAGACGACGATGTTGGGCCGGAAGCGGTCCATCGGCACGGCCTCGGCGCCGCGCGACGCGATACGCTCGTTCAGACCGTCCAAAGAGGACTCGGAGGTCAGGAGTATCGCGTGCGCGTCGGCGAAGGCCGCGGTACCCGGGATCTCGCCGTTGGTGACGCGCTCGTGCTCCGGCGCGAGCCCGACGAACACCGACGGGAGGCCCAGCACGGTGGAGAACCAGTCGGCGGCGTCGTCACCCTGGTGGACGCCCTTGCCCTGCCAGGTGAACGTCGCGGCGGGGTGCCGCGGCCCGTCCGTGACCGTCTCGACCAGGAGATCTTCGACGCCGGGAGCGGCGAGCCGCAGCCGGGCGCCGTCGTCGAGCACCTCGGCCCGGATCGCGGCCATCACCGGATGCTTGCGCTGGCTGCGGAACTCGCCCTCCGGGGAGACGACCATCCAGGCACGGTCGAACCGCAGGCCCGCCGGGGTGACGTCGGCCGTTTCGACCGACGTCCCGGCGCAGCCCTTGACCGGGTAATAGACCAGCTTCGCCACTCTCGCCATGACCGCAGGTTAGCGAGTCAGGCTTCGTGAGTGGTAAGGACGGTTCGCGTGATCTCAGGCTGAAGTACATGAAGGACCCCTTCCTGTACCTAGGCGCAAGGAAGGGGTCCTTCATGTACTGCGGGAAGGGCTCACAACACCTGCGACAGGAATCGCTGCAGCCGCTCGCTCCGCGGAGCGTCGAAGATCGCCTCCGGAGCGCCCTGTTCGACGATCTTCCCGTCGTCCATGAACGCGACCTCGTCGGCGACGCCGCGCGCGAAACCCATCTCGTGGGTGACCACGAGCAGCGTCAGGCCGCGTTCGGCCAGCCCCGCCATCAGCGTGAGGACGCCCTTGACCAGCTCCGGGTCCAGCGCGCTGGTCGCCTCGTCGAACAGCATGACCTCGGGCTCCATGGCGAGCGCCCGCGCGATCGCGACCCGCTGCTGCTGCCCGCCCGAGAGCGCGCTCGGCCGGTACGGCGCCTTGTCGGCGAGGCCGACCTCGGCGAGGCGGGCGTGCGCGATCTCCGCGGCCTCCTCTTTGCCGAGTTTCCGGACGCTGCGCAGCGGCAGCGTGATGTTGTCCAGCACGCTGCGGTGCCCGAACAGGTTGAAGTGCTGGAACACCATCCCGACCCGCTGGCGCAGCGCGTCCGGGTCGGACGAGATGACGCTCTCGCCGCCCAGCAGCAGGTCGCCCGAATCGGGCTCCTGAAGGCGGTTCACGCAGCGCAGCAACGTCGACTTGCCCGAGCCGGACGGGCCGATGATGCAGGTCGTGCGGCCCTTCTCGACCTTGAGGTTCACGCCCTTCAGTACTTCGAGGGTGCCGAAGGAGACGTGGATGTCGCGGAGTTCGACGCTCGACGAACGTACGGCGGCGGTCATGGCATCGGCACCTTTCCGGTGTTCAGGAGATCCGGCTCGCCGCCCTCGTCGTCGACCCGGATCTTCTTGCCGGTGCGCAGCTTCTTGTCGATGTAGTTGACCAGATGCGTCAGCGGCACGGTGATCACCAGGTACACCGCGCCCGCCGCGACCAGCGGCGACAGGTTCCCGGTGTTCGCCGCGAGGTCCTGCCCGATGCGGAACAGGTCGCGCTGCTCGGCGAGGAAGCCGAGGAAGTACACCAGGCTGGAGTCCTTGACCAGCGCGATGAACTGGTTCACCAGCGCGGGCAGCACCCGCCGCACCCCTTGCGGGATGACGACGAGCGTCATCGCCTTGGTGTAGCTCATGCCCAGCGCGCGGCTGGCCTCCATCTGTCCTTTTTCGACACTCTGGATACCGGCGCGGAAGATCTCGCCGATGTACGCGGCGGCGATCAGGCTCAGCGCGAGAATGCCCAGCGGGTACGGATTCCGCGACAGCGACGGAATGATGATCGCGCCGCCCTGCCCGATCACCAGGATGGTCAGGATCGCGGGCAGGCCGCGGAAGATATCCGTGTACACCCTGGCGGGCCAGCGCAGCCACGCCTTGCTGGAGAGGCCCATCGTGGCCAGCACCATGCCGAGCACGGTGCCGATCAGCGCCGAGAACACCGACAGGATCAGCGTGTTCAGCAGGCCGGTCCCGAGGAGGTCCGGGAAGACCTCCCAGATGTACTCCCAGTTCAGAAAGCTGTTGAGGAAATCGTCCACTTACTTCTGCCCGGCCTTGAACTCCGCGGGCACCGGCGCGTTCGGCGTGAAGCGCTGGTGCACCTTTTCCCAGGTACCGTCGGCGATGACCGCCTTGAGCCCGGCGTTGATCTTGCCGGCCAGCTCGGTGTCGCCCTTCTTGACCGCGAACCCGTGCGGGATGGTCGTGGTGATCGCCTTGACCACCTTGAGCTTCGCGTCCGGATTCTTCGCCGCGTAGTCCTCGGCGGTCGCCTGGTCGAAGATCGCGCCGTCGATCGCGCCCGATTTGAGCGCGGCGAGGGCGGCGGCGTCCTGCGGGAACCTGACGGCCTGCGCGGTGGGCGCGTTGGCCGCCAGCCAGCTGTCCGACACCGTGCCCTGCACGACCCCGATCCGCTTACCGGCCAAGGACTTCTCGTCGGTGATACCGGTGCCCTCGCGGGCCTCGATACCGAGCGACTGGTAGTTGTACGGCGCCGAGAAGTCGACGGTCTTGCGGCGTTCGTCGGTCTGTGAGATCCCCGAACTGCCGATGTCGAACTTGCCGTTCGCGACCTGGCTCAGCAGGGTCGAGAACTCCGTGGAGACGAACTCGAGTTTCAGGTTCTGGTGCGCGGCGATGGCCTTCAACAGCTCGTTGTCGAACCCGGTGAACACGCCGTTTTCCTGATAGGCGTTGGGTTTCGAGTCGCTGAGCGTGCCGACGCGCAGCGTGTCGCCGCTCGCGCCATCACCGCCGCCGCACGCCGCCAGCACTGCCACGAGGGCTGCACCGACAGCGGCGGCGAGTGACTTCTTCATCGTGATCCTCACGCCTTGAACTGGTCCGGGACCGGGGCCGTCGGCAGGAACTTCTCGTGCAGCTTGACCCAGGTGCCGTCGGCGATGACCTGCTTCAGGCCCTCGTTGATCTTGGTGAGCAGCTCGGCGTTGCCCTTCTTCACCGCGAAGCCGTGGGGCACGTCGGTGGTGAAGGACTTGACGACCTTGAGCTTCACGTCGGCGCTGTCCTTGACGTTCGTCTCGGCGATCGCCTGGTCGAGGATGTAGGCGTCGACGGCGCCGCTCTTGAGCGCGGCCAGCGCCGGGGCGTACCCGGGGAAGCGCACGGCCTGCGCGTCGGGCACCGTCGAGGTGAGCCACTTGTCGCCGACGGTCGCCTGGATGACCGCGACCCGCTTGCCGGACAGGCCCTTCTCCTCGGTGATCGGCGAGCCGTCCTTGGTCTGGATGCTCATGACCTCGAAGTTGTACGGGCTGGAGAAGTCGACGTTCTTCTTGCGCTCGTCGGTCTGCGCGATGGCCGAGCTGCCGATGTCGAACTGGTTGTTCGCGACCTGGCCCAGCAGCGAGGAGAAGTCGGTCGAGGCGAACTCGAGCTTCAGGTTCTGCTTGGCGGCGATGGCCTTCAGCAGCTCGTTGTCGAAGCCGGTGTAGTTGCCGTTCTCGACGTAGATGTTCGGCGGCGCGTCGCTCAGCGTCCCGACGCGCAGGGTCTTCTCGGTGACGGATTCACCACCGCCGCAAGCGGCGAGGACGGCGACGAGGCCGGCGGCCAGCGTGGCGAGGAAAGTCTTTTTCATCGTTTTCAAATCCCCGCGTTCTGGACGGGCAGGCCGGGGCCGCCCTTTTCGAGTTCCTTGGGCAGCGGCTCGGTCTTGAAGAACTGAGCGTGCAGGCGGGCGACGGTGCCGTCCGCCACGGCCTTCGCGAGGCCGTCGTTGAGCTTCTTCAGCAGTTCCTTGTTGTCCTTGCGGACGGCGAACGCGGACGGCGTGTCCTTGGTCTCGACGGTGTAGCCGAACTCCAGCGGCACGTCCGGGTTCTGATCGATGTACTTCTGCCCGATGTCCTTCGGTACGACCCACCCGTCCAGGCTGCCCGCTTTCAGCTGGGCGAAACCGGCGTTGTAGTCGGGGAAGCGGACGACGTTGGCGCCCGGGACCTTGCCGGTGGCGAAGTCGTCCTGCACCGACGCCTGCACCACGCCGAGCCGCTTGCCGCTGAAGGCGCCGACGTCCTTGAGGGACGCGCCCTTCTTGGTGAGGATCGTGGTGAACCCGGTGCTGTAGCCGTTGCTGAAGGCGACGGTCTTCTTGCGGGCCTCGGTGGTGGAGATCGTGGAGCTGCCGATGTCGAACTTGTTGGAGGCGACCGCGGCGAGCAGGCCGGCGAACTCGGTGCCGACGAACTCGACCTCGAAGCCCTCACGCTTCGCGATATCGCGCAGCAGTTCGTTGTCGTAGCCGGTGAAGTTGCCGTTCTCCAGGTAGATGGACGGCGGCGCGTCGGTCAGGGTGCCGACCCGCAGCTTCTGGCCGCTCGCGCCCGCGTCACCGGAGCCGCAGGCGGCGAGGGCGAGGGTGGCCGCTCCGGCCGTGACGACGGCGACGATTTTCGACAGCGTGGATCTCATCGCTTCTTCCGTGGGTTCGGCGCGCAAGGCGCGATACAAACACGCCAGGCCGCCTCATGGGCGGCCTGGCGCTCCGGGTTCAGCGATCGAGATTAGGCATTTCGCCCGATCGAGTAACTTCGTCTCACTCTGTGAACGCCCCGTGGTGGGGCTGCTCACAGGTCAGAGAATCGGTGCGGGCGTGTAGTTCGCCGCCTCCGGGAAACGCTCCAGGATGCCCTCGACGCGGGACGCGACAGCGGCCACCTGACGAGGCGCGACACCGGTGAACGAGATGCGGTCGGCGAGGAGTTTGTCCAGCTCACCGCGGTCGAGCGGGATGCGCTCGTCGGCGGCGAGCCGGTCGAGGAGGTCGTTCTCCGCCAGCCCCTGCTCCCGCATCGCGAGCGCGACGCCGACGGCGTTCTCCTTGATCGCCTCGTGAGCGGTTTCACGCCCGACCCCCGCGCGGACCGAGGCCATGAGCACCTTGGTGGTCGCGAGGAACGGCAGATAGCGATCGAGCTCACGTCCGATGACCGCCGGGAACGCGCCGAACTCGGCCAGCACCGTGAGGAAGGTCTCCAGCAGGCCGTCGAGCGCGAAGAACGCGTCGGGCAGCGCGACGCGGCGGACGACGGAGTCGGACACGTCGCCTTCGTTCCACTGGTCGCCGGCGAGCTCGCCGATCATCGACAGGTAGCCGCGCAGGACCACGGCGAGGCCGTTGACGCGCTCACACGAACGGGTGTTCATCTTGTGCGGCATGGCGGACGAGCCGACCTGTCCCGGCTTGAAGCCCTCGGTGACCAGCTCGTGGCCTGCCATCAGGCGGATCGTCTTCGCGAGGCTCGACGGGGCGGCCGCGAGCTGGACGACGGTGGACAGCACGTCGAAGTCGAGCGAGCGCGGGTACACCTGGCCGACGCTGGTGAACACGTTCTCGAAGCCGAGGTGGGCCGCGACCCGCGACTCCAGTTCGTCCAAAGTGGACTCGTCGCCGAGCAGGTCGAGCATGTCCTGCGCGGTGCCCACCGGGCCCTTGATCCCGCGCAGCGGGTAGCGGCCGATGAGGTTTTCGAGCCGGTCGAAGGCGACCAGCAGTTCGTCCGCGGCGGTCGCGAAACGCTTGCCCAGCGTCGTGGCCTGCGCGGCGACGTTATGCGAGCGGCCCGCCATCACCGTGTCGGCGTGCTCGACCGCGATCGCCGTGAGCCGGGCCAGGACCGCGCCGACGCGGCCGCGCACCAGCTCCAGCGAACGCAGCACCTGCAGCTGCTCGACGTTCTCGGTGAGGTCCCGCGACGTCATGCCCTTGTGGACGTGCTCGTGCCCGGCGAGCGCGTTGAACTCCTCGATGCGGGCCTTCACGTCGTGCCGGGTGACGCGCTCGCGCGCGGCGATCGAGTCGAGGTCGACCTGCTCCAGCACGCGTTCGTAGTCGGCGACGACACCGTCCGGCACGTCGACGCCGAGGTCGGCCTGCGCGCGGAGCACGGCGAGCCAGAGCTCGCGCTCCAGCACGACCTTGCGTTCCGGGGACCAGAGTTCGACCAGCTCAGGCGAGGCGTAGCGGCCGGCGAGCACGTTGGGGATGCGGGGCTTGTCCGTCACGCGGCCAGACTAACCCGCCCCGCGTTTCGTCCTCTGAACGCGGTGGTTCGTCATGCCAACTACCGCATTCAGAGGACGAAACGCGGAAGGGGGTCAGGCGAGGGCGGCCTGCAGCATCCGGGCGGCGGCGGCCCGCGGCTCCGGGTCGACCTCGATCAGCGCATTGACCACGGCACCGTCGACCAGGGCGACCAGCCGCTCCAGTTCGGCGCCGTCCACAGGCGTGCCGGAGCGCGCGAAGATCTCGTGAAGCAGCTCGTACAGCTGCGCGGACAGCGTCCGCATCAGGGGCCGAAGGTACGGACGGCGCCCTGTCCCGACGAGGCGTTCGTAGCGCAGGAGGACCGCTTCGGCGTCGGCCTCGCGATCCGGGCGGAGCGGGCCGAGGAGCATGTCCAGCACCAGGTCGACGGTGGCCTCGACACCGCGGTTGCGGGTCGCCAACTCGTCGAGGCGCTGCCGCCCGGTCTCCAATTCCACCTTCGCGTGATGTTCCACCGCTGCGGTGACCAGCTCTTCGAGTGAGTCGAAGTAGTACGTCGTCGAAGCCAGCGGCAGCCCCGCGCGTTCGGCGACCGCACGATGCCGCACGGCGTCGAACCCGCCCTCGGCCAGCAGCGACGCGGCGGCCTCGATGAGCTCGGCCCGGCGTCGCTCACCCTTCGGTGTGGTCGCTGCTGCGGTCATGACGGGCTATTTTGCCAGCTCGGCTAGTAGCGGGCGGCGAGCACGCCGACCAGCCTGTCGACGTCGGACTCGGGCAGGGCGGGCCTGCCCGAGCCGTCACCGAGACTCACCACGACGACCAGTGATCCCTTCGCGGTGGTCCGCTGGGCACTGGACGCCCCTGCGGGCAGCGTCGGGACGGACGAACCGGCCGGGAAGACCGCGGCGGAGACCGTGCCGCCCGGCAGCTGGAACCCCGCGGACCTGGCTCCCGTCGTACAGAGGTCGCCGGGCGTCGACTTGGCGACATCCACGGGGACCGGGAGCTCGCCAGCGAGGGCGGTGGCGAGCTCCCGGTCCACCTGGTCGCACCCGTAGGTGCCTTCGGCCGTCATCTGGCCGGTCCTCTCTGGCCCGTCGCCCCCCTGCTGAGGCGGCGGGTTCGAGAAGTTCGAGGGGTCCCCGCTGTCAAGAGGACGTGCGGACGCCGCCCCGGGTTGCCCCGCGGAAGCCGCTTCGTTGTCGGATTTGACCGCGCTCCCCGTCTGAAGCTCGGTTCCGCCGAGCACGCCGAACATGCCCGCTCCGGCCAAGGCCAAAACCACCGCACTACAGGCCACCGCGATACCGTTTCGGCGTCGAGCAGTGGCGCGTTTCGAGGCGCGGACCACGTCGGCGGTGTCGAAGGTCGGCGACGGCGCGTCGCCGGGGGCGTCACGGAACAACGCCTTCAGGTCATTCTCGTCCATCCCGTGCCACCTCCTCCTTCTCCATGACCTGCCTGAGGTTCGCCAGCCCGCGCGCGGTCTGGCTCTTCACGTTTCCTTCGCTGCAGCCGAGCGCCTTCGCCGCCGCACCGACGTCCAGCCCCTCGAAGAACCTGAGCACCAGCACGGCCCGCTGCTTCGGGGGTACTTCGCGCAACGCGGCCAGCAGGTCTTCCCTGGTGACGACCTGCTCGCCGAGGTCGAAGCCGTCCTGCGGCGGTTCTGGCAGCTCTTCGGTCTGCCACTCCCGCCGCCACGGCCGCCTCGACTCGTCGATGGCCGCCCTGACCAGCGTCTTCCGCACGTAGGCGTCGGTCGCCGCCCGTTCTCTGATCTTCTTCCACCTCCGGTGCAGCGCGACGAACGCCGTCTGCGCGAGGTCGTCCGCACGATGCCAGTCACCGCAGAGCATGTACGCGGTCCTGCGCACGGAGTCCCGCTTCGCGGCGAAGTACTCCGCGAACTCTTGTTCGTCGCGCTGGTTCACGCGGTTGTTGTCTCCGCTCTTGCCTCGTCGGTGGGTAGGACGGAACCGGGGGCGTCCACGGTTGCATGAGCGGACGTGGCGGACCAGCCGGGGAGGAGATTCATGGCGGGCCCGTCGATGTGATGTGATCGTACCGTGACCTCGCGCTCTCTTCCGCAGATCGATTTCCGCTCCGACACCGTGACCCGGCCGGACGACGTCATGCGCCAGGCCATGGCGAAGGCCGAGGTCGGCGACAACGTCCTCGACGGCGATCCGACCATCGGCGCACTGGAACAGCGCGCCGCGAAACTGCTCGGCATGCCCGCCGCGCTCTGGACGCCGACCGGGACCATGGCGAACCTGATCGCGCTGAGCACCCATCTCCAGCGCGGTGACCGGTTCCTCGCGCCGCGCGGCGCGCACGTGATCACCGACGAACTCGGGTCCGCCGCCTGGCTCGCGGGCGGCATGCCGGAGCCGCTGGAACACGACGCCGGTCCGGGCCGCCCGACGCCGGAAACGCTTTCCGTCGCGATCGGCAACCCGCGCGGGCCGTACTACGCGATGCGCACCCCGTTGTTGTGCCTGGAGAACACGCACAACACGGCCGGTGGCGCGGTCACCCCGCCCGACGAGCACGCCCAGCTGGTCGCGGTGGCGAAGGAGGCCGGGCTGACCGTGCACCTCGACGGCGCCCGCATCTGGCACGCGTCGGTCGCGCTCGGGATCCCGCCCGCGGCGCTCACGGTCGGCGTCGACACCGTTTCCGCTTGTTTCTCGAAGGGACTCGGCGCACCTGTCGGCTCGGTGGTGGCGGGCAGCGCGGAGTTCGTCGAGAAGGCCCGGCGGATGCGCCAGATGCTCGGCGGCGGTATCCGCCAGGGCGGCGTGCTGGCCGCGGCCTGCATGGTCGCGCTGGACCGGGTCGGCGACCTCGCCGAGACGCACGAGAACGCGACCCGGCTCGCGACCGGGCTCGCGGAGCACGGCTGGGAGGTCAACACGCCCGAAACCAATATCGTGCAGGTGGCCGCGCCCGACCTCGAAGGCAGGATGGCGTGGCTGGCCGGGCTCGGGATCCTGACGCTGCCCAGCTCCGGCCGGATCCGGTTCGTGGCACACCGGGACCTTTCCGCGGCGGACATCGAGGAAACCCTTCAACGCATCAAGACCGGGGGCTGAACGTGAACTGGATCGTCTTCGACTACGGCGACGTCATCAGCGCGCACACCGACGCGCTGCCGACCCTGGCCAAGGCTTTCGGCCGCGAAGTCGCCGACTTCGAGCCGCACTACTGGGCGGAGCGGGTCCGGTACGACTCCGGCGGCACGGACCTCGAGTACTGGCAGAGCATCGGCCGCGTGCTCGACGTCCCGGTGGACAAGGCGTTCTCCGACGAACTGACCGCCATCGACGTCGCGGGCTGGACGCACGTCGAGCCCGACGTGCTCGAACTGCTGGAAGGGCTGCACGAAGCGGGCGCGGCGCTCGCACTGCTCTCGAACGCGTCGTCCACCTTCGGCCGCTGGGTGCGCGAGCAGGAGTGGGCGAAGCTGTTCCGCGTGAAGCTCTTTTCGGGTGACCTCGGCTGCATGAAGCCCGACGCGAAGATCTATCGGATCCTGCTCGCCGAACTCGGCGCCGAACCGGCCGACTGCCTGTTCTTCGACGACCGGCAGTCCAATGTGGACGGTGCGCGGGCGGTCGGGATGCGGGCGGAACGCTGGGTCGGCGTGACCACGGCGAAATCCGGCTTCGGCTCTTCGGAGGAATAATTCACCCTCGTCGCTCATCCGCTTACGCGCGGTGAAGCGGATGACCTACGCTGAACCAGTCCAAACCGATTCACCCCCGGTAGGTGCCCATGTCCGCGGACCGACGCCCGTTCGTGCCCGTCGATTTCGACCGGCCGAGCATCGCGCGGGTCTTCGACGCACTGATGGGCGGCCAGGACAACTACGAGGCCGACCGGGTGGCGCTGCGCGAGATCCTGGAGATCTCACCGGATTCGCGGGCCATGGCCAAGGAGGTCCGGCACTGGCTGGTGCGGACGGTGCGCTACCTGACCGACCGGGAAGGCATCGACCAGTTCCTCGACCTCGGCTCCGGCTTCCCGAGCATGGAGAACACGCACCAGGTCGCGCAGCGGTACAACCCCGAGGCCCAGGTCGTCTACGTCGACCGGGATCCGGTGGTGCAGGCGCACGGCCGCGCGCTGCTCGCGGCGAACGACTTCGCGCATATGGCGGCCGCCGACCTGACCGAACCGGCCGAGGTCATCGACGGGCTCGCCCGCACCCACCGGCTGGAGTTCGACCGGCCGGTCGGGCTGATCCTGTGCGCGATCATCCACCACATCCAGGATCTCGACGAGGCGCGGAAGATCGTCCGCGCCTACGTCGACGCGCTGGCGCCGGGCTCGTTCGTCGTGCTGCTGCACCAGCACAATCCCGCCGACGGCTCCGAAGCGGCCGACATCGCGACGGCGCTCGAGAAGCGCTTCACCGGTACCGGGCTGGACACGCTGTTCCGGACACGCGACGAGATCGAGTCCTTCTTCGAGGGACTCGAACTCATGGAGCCCGGCCTGACGTATCCGCACCTGTGGTGGCCGGACGGGCCGCGCTTCACCCCGCCTTCGCCCGTGAACTTCACGTCGCTCGGCGGGGTGGCGCGTAAGCCCTAGCCTCGGCGGCTCAGCGGCGGAGCTGCTTCGGGGTGCCCTTGCCCTTGATGGCGCCGTACGCGGCCGTGCCGAGGAAGACCGCACCGCCGATGACGGCGATCCAAAAGACGGCCTTCACGAGGAAACCGAGCACGGATCCGAGCACCATGAAGGCCACCCAAGCCAGGATCAGCCCGCCGACGATCTTCCAGAACATGGCATCCTCCGATTGCCTCACCGTGCCCGTGCGGGCCCGGTGAGTCCAGGTTGTCAGGCGGAGCTAGCGAGCGCCTTCGTTCTGCCTAACGTTCAGGGTGATTTCCGGGTTCCCCCTGAGCGGTCAGCCACGAGCCGAGCCTGCGGACGCCTTCGTCGATGTCCTCGCGCGAGCCCGCGAAGGAGAACCGCACGAACCTTCCGCCGTCGACCGGGTCGAAGTCGATCCCCGGAGCGATCGCGACACCGGTGTCGGCGAGGAGCCGCTGACACCAGCTGAGGCTGTCGGTCGTGTATGCGGACACGTCGGCGTAGGCGTAGAAGGCGCCTTCGGCCGGCGCGAGCTTATCGATACCGATGCCCTTGAGGCCGGTGAAGAGCACGTCGCGGTTGGCCCGGTAGCGCTCGACGTGACCGTCGGCCTCCGCGTACGCCTCCGGGGTGAACGCGGCGACCGCGGCGTGCTGGGAGACCGCGGGCGGGCAGATGGTGAAGTTGCCGGTCAGAACGTCGATCGCGCGATGCAGCCGCTGGGGCGCGAGCATCCAGCCGAGCCGCCAGCCGGTCATGGCGAAGTACTTGGAGAACGAGCCGAGGACGAGCGCCTCGTCGCCGTACTGCCAGGCGCAGTCGAGCCCGGCGCCGTAGGAGATCCCGTGGTAGATCTCGTCGCTGATCAGCTGCACGCCGTGTGACGCGCACCAGCCGCTGATCGCCGCCAGTTCACCCGGCGGAAGGACGGTGCCGGTCGGATTGCTCGGGCTGGCCACGATGAGTCCCTTGATCGGCCCCAGCTCGTCGAGCAGCGCGACGGTCGGCTGGAAGTTCGTCTCGGCCCCGGTGGCGAACTCGACGACCTCGCAACCGAGCACCTTCAGTAGGTTCCGGTACGCCGGATAGCCGGGACGCGCCATCGCGACCCGATCACCCGCCTCGAACGCGCTGAGGAACGAAAGCAGGAAGCCGCCGGAGGAACCGGTCGTCATGATGACGTCCTGCGGGCTCACGTCGACCGGGTACGTGCGGTTGTAGTGCTCCGCGACGGCCTCGCGCAGTTCCGGGATGCCGAGTTGCTCGGTGTAGCCGAGATTGTGGTCCTTCAGCGCCCGCTGCGCCGCTTCGAGTACGGGCCGCGGCGCCGGCGCGGACGGCTGCCCCGCGAGCAGCGGGACCAGGTCCCCGTGACTGCGCTGCCGCGCCTGCGCGGCCGAAAGGACGTCCATGACGTGGAACGGCGGGACGGCGGAACGTGCGGCTGGGCCAGGGAAGGACATGCCGGTGAGGCTAACTTGCCTTCGCGAGGAGAACCGAGAACCCGTCGAGGAGTCGTTGGAGCCCGAACTCGAAGAGCGTGTCGAGGTCGTAGTCGAACGGGGCACGCGAGACGACGCCGGCGAAGTTCGGGAAACGACCACCGGAGACCAGATCCCAGAGGATCGGCTCGTGCTCCGCCAGCCAGGCGTCGGCGGAGACCGCCGTCCCGGATTCGGTGTCGGCTTCGGCCTCGAAGCTGAGGGCGATGCCGCGTACGTGGTTGAAGATCGTGATGTGCGCGTACATGATCGTCGACGCCGGGAGGCCGTGGCCGTCGAGTGCGCGGGTCGCCCAGTCCGCGTGGGTCAGCAGATTCGGCAGCGGCTGCGGGCGGGTGATCGAGAGCGCCTGCGCGAGCCAGGGATGCCGCCGGAACAGCGCCCATTGCGCCCTCGCCATGAGTTCCAGCTGCGCCCGCCAACCGGGCGGCGGTTCGGGTGGGAAGCGGATTTCGCCGAGCGCCAGGTCCGCCATCTCGAGGATCAGCTCCTCCTTCGCGGTGACATGGCGATAAAGCGCCATCGTCGCGACGCCGAGCCCGGAGGCGACGCGGCGCATCGAGAGCGCGCGGATGCCCTCGGCGTCCGCGATCCGGATCGCGGCCTTCACCACCCGTTCGCGTGACAGCTCCGCCTCGGTTCTCGGCGCGGGCTTCCGGGTGCGGCTCGCGACGACCGTGCCCGCGCCGGGTTTGGCGA
Organism: Amycolatopsis sp. NPDC057786; assembly: GCF_042797905.1. Taxonomy (NCBI): domain Bacteria; kingdom Bacillati; phylum Actinomycetota; class Actinomycetes; order Pseudonocardiales; family Pseudonocardiaceae; genus Amycolatopsis; species Amycolatopsis sp. NPDC057786. The sequence goes on along the minus strand of NZ_JBHVKW010000036.1, from coordinate 1,883 downwards.
CGACCAGGCCGTCCCGCTTCAGCGTGCCGAGCACTTTCGTCGCGGTCGCCATCGCGACGCCCCACTCGGCGATGATCCGGCGCGTCGAGGGGACCTTGTCGCCCTCGCGCAGCTCCCCGGAGGTGATCCGGCGGCGGATCTCGGCGGCGATCCGCAGGTAGGGCGGATCGGTCATGGTCGGCTCCCTGCCATAGTGCACCTGATCCCGTCTCGACTGCCGCACTAGCTCAAGCGTACTAGTGCAGTGGAGATTTTCCGCGCCTTTTCCTGGGGTCCAGGTTTGGTGTCCATACGTTGTACGCAGTGCTTCACGACACCGTACACAAGGAGTGGACATGCGGAAGGTCCTGATTTCGGGGGCGGGAATCGCCGGTACGACGCTGGCGTACTGGCTGCGGCGGCACGGTTTCGCGCCGACGGTCGTCGAGCGGGCCCCCGCGCCCCGCGTCGGCGGGCACGCGGTCGACATCCGGGGTACGGCGCTCGGCGTCGTCGAGCGGATGGGGGTGCTCGGGCGCCTCCGGGAACTGTGTACGGACGTGCGCGGGATGTCGTTCGTGAACGGTGCGGGGAAGACCCTCGTGAAGGTCACCGACCACACGCTGACCGGCGGGCTCACCGACAGCGAAGACGTCGAGATCCTGCGGGACGACCTCACCGACACACTGGCGTCGGTCGCTCAGGAAGGCGTCGAGTACGTCTACGGGGACTGGATCACCGGGATCGCGCAGGAGACCGACGGCGTCCGGGTCACCTTCGCTCGCGGCGAGGCGCGGGACTTCGATCTCGTCGTCGGCGCGGATGGCCAGCACTCGGCCGTGCGGTCGCTGGTTTTCGGGGCGGAGAAACGGTTTTCGCACTACCTGGACACGTATCTCGCGGTGTTCACCGTGCCGAACTTCCTCGATCTGGACCGCTGGCAGACCTTCCACATGACCCCGGGAAAGCTGGCCGGGCTGTACAGCGCGCGCAAGAACACCGAGGCGCGGGCGATGCTCGGCTTCCAGTCGCCGGAACTCGACTTCGACCGCCATGACGTCGAGCAGCAACGGAAGCTGATCGCCGACCGATTCCGGGGCCAGGGCTGGGAAATCCCGCGGCTGCTGCGGGAAATGGAGTCGAGTGAGCTGTACTTCGACTCCATGACACAGATCCGGATGGACCGGTTCACCGACGGACGCGTCGCGCTGGTCGGCGACGCGGGCTACGGCCCGTCGCCGCTTTCGGGACAGGGCACCAGTTTGGCGCTCGTCGGCGCCTACGTGCTCGCCGGTTCACTGGCCGCCTCTCGTGACCACCGTGCCGCTTTTGCTTCCTACGAAAGGGAAATGCGGCCGTTCATCCTCCGGAACCAAGCGCTGGCCTCGATGAACCAGAAGAAGCAGACGCGGTTTCGGCAGTGGAAGCAGATCCAATCGATGCGACTGCTGCCTTACCTGCCGTTCCGGGACCGGGTGATGAAGGCGGCCATGCGGCCACTGACGGAAGCGGCGAATGGCCTGACACTCAAGGATTACTGACCGCTCGGGGTGCCGAGCCCCGAAGGCGTGTCGGGGAAACCCCATTAGGCACCCCACTATTACCGAAAGGGGCGTTGGCC